>NZ_DBIC01000137.1:0-4557 GCF_002296545.1 Herbaspirillum sp. UBA812
AAGCCCAACGAGTTCGTGACACTGGAGCAATTGGCCCGATGTGAAAGTTTCTTCGACAACTTCGTCGCTTCGGCGCATCTGAAGGCGGGTTGACCGCTCAGTTGTCTTGGCCAGGATGAACAAAGGCGCTTGCCCGTGAGGGTCAAGCGCCTTTTTTTCGGAGCGGGAAGAGTCAGGCCGGAGCGCGAACGCGCTTGTCCAGCGAGGCCGAGACGGCCACCGTCACCAGGCCCAGCAGGGCGAAGACCGAGCCGATCAGGGGCAGGTCGGTCAGCGGCAGGCCAGCCGAGATCGCCAGTCCACCGACCCAGGCGCCAGTGGCATTGCCGAGGTTGAAGGCCCCCTGGTTGAGGGTCGATGCGAGGTTGGGCGCGCCGCGTGCGGTGTCGAGCACGCGGATCTGCGCACCGGGCACCACCGCAAAGGCGAAGGCCCCCCAGGCGAACATCGTTGCCAGCGTCGGCCACTTGTAATGGCTGGTGAAGGAAAACAGCCCCAGCACGATGGCGATGCACAGGAACACGCCGCACATCACCGGCATCAGTTTCCAGTCCGCCAGCTTGCCGCCGACCAGGCCACCCACGGTGATGCCCGCACCGAAGAGCAGCAGCACCCAGCTTTCTTCGCGGGCGCTGAAGCCGGTCACGTCCAGCAGGATGTAGGCGATGTAGGTGATCACGCTGAACATGCTGATCGAGGCCAGCGTCGAGGTCAGCAGCGACAGCTGCACGCGGGTATCGATGATGGAGCGGAACTCCTGGAAGATATTGCCGGCCTGCATGGGGATCTTCTTGGGCAGCATGGTCCACAGCATGACGGCGGCCAGCACGCCGATGCCGGTCACCACGCCGAAGGTGGAGCGCCAGCCCGCCGCATGGCCGAAGGCGGTGCCCAGCGGCACGCCCAGGATGTTGGCCACGGTCAGGCCGGTGAACATCAGCGCCACTGCCTGTGCGCGCTTCTGCGGCGTCACGAGTTCTGCTGCCACCACCGAGCCGATGCCGAAGAAGGCCGCATGGCAGAAGGCGGTGACCACCCGCGCCACCATCAGGAACGGGTAATTGGGGGCCAGCGCGCACAGCACATTGCCGAGGATGAACAGGCACATCAGCCCCACCAGCGCCTGCTTGCGCGGCCACTTGGCGGTAAGGATGGCGAGGATGGGCGCACCGGCGGCCACGCCCAGGGCATAGCCCGAGACCAGCATGCCGGCGGCCGGAGCCGTGACACCCAGATCAAGCGCAACGTCGGGCAGCAGGCCCATGATGACGAATTCAGTGGTGCCGATACCGAAGGCGGCAACGGCGAGGGCAAACAGGGGCCAGTTCATGCGCAGTCCAGGTGGAGGGTGGAGAGGAGGAGGGCGCGGTCAGGGCAGACCGCGCAAAGCCGCAAGTTTACCGTTGGATGGAAATCGCTGCAGGACTCAAGCCGGATCGGCTGCCAAGGGGCGGCCAAACCAGCTCTTCAGGAAGGACATCAGCGCGCCATACGCCGGCAGGAAGAACAGCAGGCTGATGGCGATCTTGAAGCCGTAATCGACCAGCGCGATCTCCACCCAGTGCTCGGCCATGAAGGGATCGCTGCTGCGCCAGAAGGCGATGGAGAAGAAGGCGATGGTGTCGCTGGCATTGCCGAAGATCATCGACACTGACGGTGCCAGCCACCAGTGGCGCGAAGCCCGCAGGCGATTGAACACCTGCACGTCCAGCACCTGCCCCAGCACATAGGCCATGAAGCTGGCCGCCGCGATGCGCGCCACGAAGACATTGAAATGCGCCAGCGCGCCGAAGCCCTGCCATTGCCCCATGTAGAACAGGGCTGAGATGCCGTAGGAGATGAACAGGGCCGGCAGCATCACCGCGAAGATGATGCGGCGGGCCAGTGGCGCACCGAAGAAGCGCACCGTCAGATCGGTCGCCAGGAAGATGAAAGGAAAGCTGAAGGCGCCCCAGGTGGTATGCAGCCCGAAGATCGAAACGGGCAATTGCACCAGGTAGTTGCTGGAAGTGATCACCAGCAGGTGGAACAGGGAAAGCCAGGTCAGCAGCGCGGCATGGCGCCGCAGGTCGAGAGTCGTCATATGAACCTTTTTGATGAATGGGGGCGAGGGAACCCATGGAACACGTCCGGCCGCCGCGCGGGCAATGGCCGCCGAAGACCGGACAGAAGGGGCAGGATTTTATCACAAGGCCCGGTGCCGGCCCTTGAGGTACACTCTTGCGCTTTTGGGCAGGTGCAATGAACAGCAAGAAGGCAACCCTGATCGGTTTGAGCGCCGTGGTCTTGTGGAGCGCCATCGTTGGCCTGATCCGAGGCGTGAGCGAACATCTCGGTGCCACCGGCGGCGCGGCGGCCATCTATACGGTGGCTTCGCTGATCCTGATGGTGTCGGTCGGTTTCCCGCGCCTGTCCAGCTTCCCGCGCAGGTATCTGGTGTGGGGCAGCGTGCTGTTCGTGGCGTATGAACTGTGCCTGTCGCTCTCGATCGGCTACGCCCATACCGGCCGCCAGGCCATCGAAGTGGGCATGGTCAACTACCTGTGGCCGACCTTCACGCTGGTGGCGGCGATTCTCTTCGGCGGGCAGCGCGCGACGCTGCTGGTGGTGCCGGGCTTCATCCTGTCCATGCTGGGCATCTGCTGGGTGCTGGGCGGCAATCAGGGCCTGGACCTGCCGGTCATGCTGGCCAACATCCAGGACAATCCCCTGAGCTATGGCCTGGCCTTCATCGGTGCCCTGATCTGGGCAGCCTACTGCACCGTGACCACCCGCATCGCCGAGGGCAGGAACGGTGTGACGCCTTTCTTCATGCTGGTGGCCTTGGCCTTGTGGGTGAAGGTCCTGCTGGGCGGTCATGCCGCTGAACTTTCCTTCAGCGTGCCCGCGCTGGTCTATCTGCTGCTGGCGGCTGCCGCCATGGGGCTGGGTTATGCAGCCTGGAATGTGGGCATCCTGCACGGGAACGTGACGGTGCTGGCGGGGGCTTCGTATTTCATCCCGGTGTTGTCCTCGGCACTGTCGGCCGCCCTGCTGCGCGCGCCGCTGCCGCCGTCGTTCTGGGTCGGCGCGGCGCTGGTGTGTGCCGGATCGATTCTCTGCTGGCGCGCCACCGCTGCTGGACGCAAAAAGGATTGATCTCCCGCTACGGGCGGCGGAGTTCCCAGCCTGCGACGCTGCTAACAAAGTTTTACAACGCATCGGGCTTTCCTGACGCCGTTGTCATCGACGCGTAACGGCGAGGTCATCATGACTGCCTAGACTCCTGCTTTTTTCAGAGCAAGGCCGCGCAACGCGGCAAGAGTCATGCTGTCATCCCTTCCACTTTCTCCACAGCGCACGGTACCCGGTGCGGCCATCCTGCGCAGAGCGCAGCCGGCGCTGCTGGTGCTGGCTGCGCATCTGGGCTTGCTGTGGCTGGCCACGCAGATGCACGCCTTGCCCGCGCCCATCTCCACGCCACCGGTACCGCCCACCGTGATGCTGGCACTCATCGAGTCCGCACCGCAGCCGCCCTTGCCTGCGACATCACCGCATCCTGCAGCCCCCGTGCGCACTGTGCCATTGCGGCCGACACCCATGCCGCACCCCCGTCAGGCCGTGGCACCCGCGCCGGCCATGGTCACTTCTGCCGATACGTCATCTGCGCCATCCGCGCCATCTGCTCCTTCCGCGCCAGCTGCTCCAGCGTCTGCGCCCGAGGCTGCCGCTGCCCCGGTGACGCCGGCCGCCCCGATGATCCGCCCGCCTGTCATTACCAGCGGCGTTCAGTACCTCACTGCACCGCAGCCGGTCTATCCCGCAGCGGCCCGCCGTCGCGGCGATGAAGGCGAGGTGCTGCTGCGCGTGCTGATCAATGCCCAGGGCGGGGTGGAGCAGATTGCACTGGAACGCTCCTCCGGCATCGCCAGCCTCGACCAGGCTGCGCGCGAGGCCGTCCAGCGCGCGCGCTTCCAGCCCTATGTGGAGCAGGGCAGGGCGCTGCCTGCCTATGTGGTCGTACCGATCAAATTTCAATTGACGCAGTAACCCCGAACGAAAGGAATCAGCAATGGATGCAAGTCCCTACGGCCTAACGGCCCTGTGGTCGCAAGGCGATGTCGTCACCAAGGCGGTGGCGCTTCTGCTGACGATGATGTCGATGGCCTCGTGGTATGTGATCGTGACCAAGGCCCTGCAATTGTGGCGCTACCGTACTCCGGCGCACGCCGCAGGCCACGCGTTCTGGGAGGCCGGCAACGTCGCCGCCGGCATCACCCTGCTGGGCCGTGACAATCCCTTTGCCGCGCTTGCCAGCGCCGGCCAGGGCGCAGTCGATCACCACACCACGCACCAGGGCCAGTTGCAGGATCGCCTGCCGGTCAGCGAGTGGGTCACGCTGTCGCTGCGCCAGGCCATCGATGAAGCCTCGGCCAGCCTGCAGTCGGGCATGGCGGTGCTGGCCTCGGTCGGCTCGACGGCCCCCTTCGTGGGCTTGTTCGGCACGGTCTGGGGCATCTACCACGCCCTGGTCTCCATCGGCAGCAGCGGCCAGGCCAGCATCGACAAGGTCGCCGG
>NZ_DBIC01000137.1:4840-5208 GCF_002296545.1 Herbaspirillum sp. UBA812
GGCCAGCATCGACAAGGTCGCCGGTCCGGTCGGCGAAGCGTTGATCATGACGGCGCTCGGGCTGGCAGTGGCCATTCCCGCCACCTTTGGCTACAACGCGCTCCTGCGCGGCAACAAGAGCATCCTCGCGCGACTGAACAAGTTCGGTTTCGAACTGCATGCGCTGTTCGTCACCGGGGCGCGCGCCGACTCCGCCTCTGCCGCGTCGGAACAGGCCCCGGCCATGCGCCTGCGCACGCGGGGAGCTGCATGATGGGCATGGGTTCCCTCTCCGATTCGGACGATGACTTCAATCCCGAGATCAACACCACCCCGCTGGTGGACGTGATGCTGGTGCTGTTGATCATCTTCATCATCACGGTCCCGGT
>NZ_DBIC01000122.1:0-5968 GCF_002296545.1 Herbaspirillum sp. UBA812
CTTCGCGCGAGGGCCACAGCATCGGCCGCAGGTTGGGGTCGAAGGAAATCGTCTTGCCCTGCGCCCGCATGAACTCCATGGCGTGATGAGCAAAGGCCATCGTCGTGGGCGACAAGGCCGGTGCGATGCCGGTGGCGTGCAGGTGTCGCGCCGCGCCGAAATACGCCGGGTCGAAATCCTCCAGCGACAGATGGCTGGCGGCCGATCCCTTGCGGTAATACTCGATGGCGGGGTCTGCTCCATCGACTGCCTTGGCCTTCAACTGAATGGCCGTGCGGAATTCCATATCGGTCAGCACGCGGCTGACCTCCACCCCTTCCTGCGCCACCCGCTTGCGGATGAAACGGCCAAAGGCATCATTGCCGACCCGGCTGGCCCAGCCCACCTTCAAACCCAGGCGTGCCAGGCCGATGGCCACATTGGTCTCGGCACCGGCCAGGCGGCGCGTGTATTTTTCCACTTCCTCAAACGGGCCGACTTCATCGGCCACCAGCAAGGCCAGGGCTTCGCCCCAGGTCACCACATCCAGTTGCATCGTCATTGTGCTTGTCCTCAGACGGCCGCCAGCATCGCCACATGGCGGCGCGTCGTTTCTTCCAGATCCGTGCCCACCAGCGGGAATTCGATGGCCCGCAGGATGCCCGTGGGGAAATGCGCCAGCATGGCCGGCCAATGCGTATCCTGCGCCTGCAGCGGCACGGCCTTGAGCTTGCCCTTGTCTTCCTGCACGCCCTTGCAGTGCACGTAGCGCACGTGCGGTGCCAGCGAGCGCGCGGCGGTCTCGGGATCGACGCCCTGCCAGTGCCAGTTGCCCATATCGAAGGTCATGCCGAAGGCATAGCCATTGCCGGTGCACAGCGCCAGGAAGCTGACGATGGGCTCCAGCCGTCCGCCCTGCGGGGTCTGGTCGTTCTCCAGCAGGACTTCGATGGGGGAATGCGAGAGGAAGCGCAGCAATGATTGCAGATCACTGCCTGCAGAAAAATGGCCGAGCGATACCTTCAGGAAACGTGCACCGAGCTCCTCGGCCTCGTTCATCGCCTGCCCGATCTGCTCGCGATCAAACCGCCCATCGGCACGGAACAATTCCAACGGCGCGGAATACACCGAGAACAGCTTGTGCTGCTCCAACAGCGCACGCAAGGCTGGCAAATCCTGCGGACCATCGAAGAGCTCACGCCGTATTTCAAGGCCAGCCGCCCCGGCCGCCGCCACCATCGGGACCAGGTCGGCATGACCGCCCCGCCGCACCAGGTCCGCCCCATAGGCCGAGGCGGCGACCAGGACCGGACTCACTTGAGCGCCCCTGCACCGATGAACTGCCTGGCTTCCGGCGTCTGCGGATCGGCGAAGAATTCCTTCGAAGGCCGCGCTTCCCACACCTTGCCCTGGTGCATGAAGACGGTGAGGTCCGCCACGCGGCGCGCGAACTCCATCTCGTGCGTCACCAGCAGCATGGTCATGCCGCCGCGTGCCAGCTCTTCCATGACCTTCAGCACTTCGGCGGTCAGTTCCGGGTCCAGTGCCGAGGTCACTTCATCGAACAGCATCACCTGCGGCTCCATGGCCAGCGAGCGGGCAATGGCCACGCGTTGCTGCTGGCCGCCGGAGAGCTGCTCGGGATAGGCGTCGCGCTTGTGGTCCAGGCCGACCTGCTTCAAGACCTTGATGGCGGTCTCGCGGGCAGTGTCGGTGGCGGTCTTCTTGACGATGCGGGGTGACAGCATGATGTTCTCCTCCACGGTCAGGTGCGGAAAGAGATTGTAATGCTGGAACACCATGCCCACATCCTTGCGCAATTCGATGAGGTGTTCGTGCTTGTTGGTCAGCTTGTGGCCGGCCACGGTGATGCTGCCGCCGTCGATGGTCTCCAGCCCGTTGATGCAACGGAGCATGGTGCTCTTGCCGGAGCCCGAACGGCCGATGATGGCCACCACCTGGCCGCGCTCGACCGACAACGAAATGCCGTTCAACACCTGGTTGCTGCCGAAGCGCTTGGTGATGTTGTCAATCTCAACGATGGGCATGGTATTTCCTCTCCAGGGCAAAAGCGAAACGGGACAGCGGATAACAGAAAACGAAGTAGATACCGGCCACGATGGGGAAGACCAGGAAGGGCTGGAAGGTCGCATTGCTGACCAGCTTGCCGGCCTGCGCCAGTTCCACCAGGCCGATGATGGAGGCGATCGAGGTGTTCTTGACGATCTGCACCAGGAAGCCCACGGTCGGCGGCAGCGAAATACGCACCGCCTGCGGCAGGATCACGTAGCGCAGCTGCTGCCAGCGCGTCATGGCCAGGGCAGTCGACGCTTCCCACTGCGGCACCGGCACGGCCTCGATGCAGCCGCGCCAGATCTCGCCCAGATAGGCGCTGGAATAGATCGTCATGGCGATGGTGGCGGCCACCATGGGCGGGAGCTTGTAGCCGAAGATCGCCAGTCCGTAGAACGACAGGAACAGGATGATCAGCACCGGCGTGCCCTGGATGATCTGGATGTACACCGCCGAGAGCAGCCGCAGCGGGGCCAGGTGCGAGGTACGCATCAGGGCCACGATGAAGCCGGCGATGCCGCCGCCGATGAAGGCCAATGCCGAGAGCAGCAGCGTCCAGCGTGCCGCCTCCAGCAGGAACATGAAATTATCGAAGGAAAATTCAGCGAGCATCACATCCTCCTCGGACGAGCCACGCCCAGGCGGCGACGGCGTTTGAAGACCACCAGTCCGATCAGCCAGAAGGCCAGGCGGAACAGCAATGCCAGCAGGATGTAGAGCACCATCACCACCAGGTAGATCTCGAAGCTGCGGAAGGTCTCGGCATCGAGCAGGTTGGCCGTGGCCGTCAGCTCCTCAGCCGAGATGGCCGAGACGATGCTGGAGGCCAGCATCATCAGCGTGAACTGGCTGGCCAGTGCCGGATAGACTTTTTCCAGCGCGGGTGTCAGCACCACATGCCGGATCACCTGCCCGCGCGTCATGGCCAGCGCCTGCGCCGCCTCGATCTGCGAAGGGTGGATGGCCATCATGCCGGCCCGCACGATCTCGGTGGAGTAGGCTCCGAGATTGACCGTCATGGCCACCAGCGCGGCGATGTTGGCATCGACCTGTACGCCGATGGAAGGCAGGCCGAAGAAGATGATGAACAACTGCACCAGGAACGGCGTACTGCGGATCAGCTCGACATAGGAGGTGACCGCCAGCCGCGCCGGTGCGCTGCCGTGGATGGAAATGATGGCGCCGAAAATGCCGACGGCCAAACCGCAGATCATCGACAGCGCGCTCAGCCGTATGGTGAGCAGTGCGCCGACCAGCAACTGATCCAGGTGCTGGAAGATGAATGCGAACTGAAAATCGTAATGCATCGTGTGCTCCTCCGACAAACCCGCGCCGTCCGTTCATCCCCTGAACGGCGCGTGATCTGTTCTTCTCAGGCTGCGCAGTTCATGGCTGCGCAGCCGCTTCTGCAAGACAGATTCCGGTTGACGGAATCAGAACACCGGCAGGTTGGGCAGCGGGCCGGCCCACTTGCGCGAGATGGCATCGAGTTCGCCGTTGAGCTTGACGTAGTAGATGAAGTTGTTGAGCCACTGCTGCAGCTCGTAGGAGCCCTTGCGCACGGTCATCGAATTGGGTTGCACCGAGTACGGGAACTTGACTTCGATCTTGCCCTGGCCACGGCTCTTGACGATTTCATTGGCCATGGTGTTGGGAATGGAGATGGCATCGACCTGGTTCGACAGCAGCGCCTGGGTCACCGTGGAGTCATCCTCGAAACGCACCAGCACCGTGCCCGGAGGGGCCAGGCGGGTCAGTGCGGTGTCGTTGGTGGAGCCGCGCGAGACGCCCACTTTCTTCTTCACCAGATCGTCCAGCTTCTTGTAGTTGCTGCCGACCGGGCCGACGATGGACAGCTCGAAGCCGCTGTAGGGAATCGTGAACAGCACCGACTTGGCGCGCTCAGGCGTGGGCGCCAAGGTGGCGGCCAGCATGTCGACCTTGCCCGATTCCAGCGCCGGGATACGGGCTGGCGGCACCAGCGGCACGATCTCCACCGGCAGGCCGAGATACTTGCCGATCAGGTTGGCCACATCGACGTCATAACCGATGGGCACGCCCTTGGCATCGACCGAACCGAAGGGCGGTGTGCCGCTGACCACACCGATAGTGATCTTGCCCTTCTTGGTCAGCTCGGCGATGCTCTGCGCGCTGGCGCTGGCGGCGCTGGCCACTGCGCAGGCAGCGGCCAGCGTCAGTGCGACGAATTTTGCGTTGAAAATGTTCTTGATGCTCATCCTGGTCTCCTGATCAATCAATGCCGTGTGGACGGCAGTCCGTTGAGTGCGACAGGCACCGAATCCCGCTGCCCGCTGGTGCGCGGCCGCAGGGACTCGCTTGCCCCTCTTTGTTGCTGCCTGCTTGTGCTTCCCGCTTGCAGGTCTGTGATGCGGCCGGAAGGCCGTAATACGGTTGCGTGATGCTGAAATACGGGCGCTACCTTTACTGAACAGCTCTGCAGTCCTGTTTCAAGGTCTTACCAGTAGTGCGCAGTGCGACGGTCAAAAACCTGCACCTTGGTACCGGTTCCAGCGCCGGGTTTAACTGCCGCTTGTTTGCGCCATTGCCACCGTTGACGCGGGCCGGAGCTTGCTCACGATGCCGCTCACCAGCGCACGCTGCGGATGGCCGTCCACACTGGCGGTCGAACCGCGGCAGACGAGGCGGGGATCCAGCAGCATTTCCATGCGCACCGAGCGCTCGCCGTGGATGCGGACCAGCAAGCGTTCGATGGCCGTAAAGCCGATGTCATAGGTCGGTTGTTCGATGGTGCTGATGCCGCTGCCCACCAGCGGCGACCATGCCAGTTCATCGAAACACAGCAGGCCCACGTCATCCGGAAAGCACAGCGACATGCTCTGCAAGGCCAGCGCGATCTGCAGCGAGACCATGCCGTTGCCGGCCAGCAGGGCCACTCGCCCCGTGCTGCCGGCGGCCGCCCGGCGCAGGAAATATTCGCGCACGACCGTGGCCACATGGCCGGGCTGGTCCACATCCACTTCCAGCGTCTCGCCATGGCAATCGGGACGTTGCGCCATCGCCTGCAAAAATCCCGCCTGCCGCCCCTGCCGCGAACTCACGCCGAACAGCGGCTGCACCACCAGTGCGATATCCGTATAGCCCTGCGCCAGCAGGTGATGTGTGGCCAGTTGCGCGGCCTTGACGTTGTCGAGGCCGACCAGGTCGAAGTCGCAGCCTTCCACGTGCCGGTCCAGCAGCACCACCGGAAAGGCCGCCTGACCCAGCTCGCGCAGCGGCGTCACGTTGCGGCCCTGGGTGTTGAACAGCAGGCCTTCCACGCTGTAGGAATGCAGGGCGGCCAGCGACTGCTTCTCGCGCGCCTCGTCATTGCCGGTGTTGCACAGCATGAGCGTGTAGCCATGCTTCTGGCAGGCCGCTTCCGCGCCATGCAGCACGGCCACCGAATAGGGATTGAGGATGTCCGCCACCAGCATGCCGATGAGCCGCGTACGGCCACCCTTGAGCCCGCGCGCCATCTGGCTGGGCTGATAGCCCAGGCGCGCGATGGTCTTGCCGATCTGGTCGCGCAGCGGTGCCGAGAGCGCGTCGAATTCGCCGCCCAGGTAACGCGATACGCTGGTCTTGGACACCCCGGCCTCCCGCGCAACCTGCGCGATGGTGACCCGGTCGGTGCCGGTCTTGGTGTGTTGTCTCACTATTGCCCGCCAAATCGTTGAACTGCGTCGGTTGATTTGTCTGAAGGCTCCGGGCTGCTCATTTATATGAATCTTTTGGAACCGGTTCCAAGATAGCAGCGGGATCCGGGCGGGTAAAACTTATTTCAGATGAAAAATTTGAGCAGATGCCATGAACGGCGCGCTCACGTTCTCGCGCGGCAATATGAATGGATCAGCGCATGAGACGGGGGCGTTCCGGCGATTGCTTCATTCCCGCC
>NZ_DBIC01000123.1:0-7042 GCF_002296545.1 Herbaspirillum sp. UBA812
CGTGCTCAATCGCGACCAGTTGCTGGAACTCACGCAAGGCCGCGAATCCGATCCCTTCGACCGTTCGGTGGATATCCAGATCAGCCGCCTGCGCCAGAAACTGGGCGACGATGCCCGCACGCCGACCATCATCAAGACCGTGCGCAACGAGGGTTACGTGCTGGCCACGACCGTGACAGCGGAAGGCGCAGGCCGGTCGGCATGAAGAATTTCATTGGCTCCATCGGCAACCGCATCTTCTTCCTGCTGCTGGGAGGAATCGTGGTGGCGGTATTCGCCACCAACTGGCTGGCCGGCAACGAGCGCCGCAATACCTTGCGCGAACTGCGCTTCCAGCACCTGGCCGACCGCGTCGAACAGATCGTGCAGGCAGTGGACGACATCCCGCCGGCGCAGCGCCCCATCGTCCTGCAGGCCGCCACCAACTTCGGTTTCGAGGCACGCATGGTGGAGGACATCAACGACGCCATCGGTCCCAATGCCAGCACCAGCCCGCTGATCGAGATGCTGCAGGCACGCCTGGGCGAGGACCGCAAGATTGCCGTGCAGCGCGAGAGCGAGTGCCCGCCCTTGCGTGCCGACGACGGACGCGGACCGCGCCGCGATACCTGCCGCGTCATCTACATCAGCCTGCATGACCAGGCGCTCATGCGCCTGCGCCTGCACCAGCCGGGCGAGCCCCCTGCCCTGCGCGGGCGTGGGCCGGGCGGGCCGGCCGGTCTGTTCGGGCTGCAATACATCCTGCTGTTCCTGGTCCTGATCGCCATGCTGGCCTGGCTGGTGGCGCGCATGGCCACGCGCCCGATCCGCCAGCTGGCGCAAGCCGCTTCGCGCCTGGGCAGCGACATCGACCATGCACCGCTGCCCGAGACGGGACCGACCGAGATCCGCCAGGCGGCCCACGCCTTCAATGCCATGCAGGCGCGCATCCGCCGCCAGATCCAGCATCGTACCCACATGCTGGCGGCCATCACGCATGACCTGCAGACCCCGTTGACGCGCATGCGGCTGCGGCTGGAGAAGGTCACCGATGCCCCGCTGCAGCAGAAGCTCATCGACGACCTGGGCGTGATGCACGGCATGGTGCGGGAAGGACTGGACCTGGCACGCAGCATGGATTCCTCCGAGAAGATCCAGGCGCTGGATATCGATTCGCTGCTCGACAGCGTCTGCGCCGACGCCGCCGATGCCGGCCAGGATGTGGCCCTGCAAGGCAGCACCCGCGCCTTCGTACTGGCCCAGCCGGGGGCACTGCGGCGCTGCCTGACCAACCTGATCGACAATGCCTGCAAGTACGGCAAGTCGGCACGGGTGTCCATCGCGCTGGAACAGCAGAAGATCGCCATCCGCATCCGCGACCTGGGGCCGGGCATTCCGGAGTCCGAACTGGAGGCGGTGTTCGAACCCTTCTATCGCCTGGAGGCCTCGCGCTCGCGCGATACCGGCGGCACCGGGCTGGGGCTGACCATTGCGCTCAATATCGCCGAGAACCATCACGGCCAGCTGCGCCTGCGCAACCTGGCCGAAGGCGGACTGGAAGTGCTGCTGGAATTGCCGCCGATGACGCCGACCAAAAATCGGTAAAAAACTTCACCCAGGCATGTAAAAAACCGCCGCAAACCCTGTTGGGATGCGGCGGTTTTCATTTATCGGCCAAAAAGCGCCGAGCCGGGTCACCCGAAGTAGTTCAGGCCCAGAGCGGCATTGACTTCCGACATGGTCTGCGCGGCCACGGCGCTGGCGCGTTCGGTGCCGCGCTTGAGGATGGCCAGCACTTCGCCGCGATCCTTGGCGAATTCTTCGCGGCGGGTGCGGATGGGTTCCAGCATCTCCTGCAGGATCCCTTCCAGACGGCGCTTGACCACGCTGTCGCCCAGGCCGCCCCGGGTGTAGTGGGCCTTCAGTTCAGCCACGGCATCGCGGTCGGGGTCGAAGGCATCCAGGAAGGTGAAGACCACATTGCCCTCGACCTGGCCCGGATCATCCACGCGCAGGTGGTTGGGGTCGGTGTACATGCGGTGCACGGCCTGCTTGATCTCGGCCGGGCTCGCGCCCAGGGCGATCGAGTTGCCCAGCGACTTGCTCATCTTGGCCTTGCCGTCGATGCCGGGCAGGCGGCCGGTTTCGGAGAGCACTTCCTTGCACTCGACCAGCACTTCGCGGTCCACGGTAGCGTTGAATTTGCGCACCAGTTCATTGGTCTGCTCGATCATCGGCAACTGATCGCTGCCCACCGGCACCAGTTGGCCCTTGAAGGCGGTGATGTCGGCGGTCTGGCTGACCGGATAAGTCAGGAAGCCGGCCGGGATGTCGCGCTCGAAGCCGCGCAGGCGGATCTCTTCCTTGATGGTGGGGTTGCGTTCCAGGCGCGAGACCGTCACCAGGTTCAGCAGCACCATCGACAGCTCGTAGAGCTCACGCACCTGGGACTGGATGAAGATGGTCGACTTCTCGGGATCGATGCCCACGGCCAGGTAGTCCAGCGCCACTTCGAGCACGTTGTCGGTGACTTTCTGGTGGCGGCCGACGTTGTCGGTCATGGCCTGGGTATCAGCCAGCAGCAGGAACTGGCGCGAGGTTTCCTGCAGCGCCACGCGCGACTTGAGCGAGCCGATGTAGTGACCCAGGTGCAAGGGACCGGTAGGACGATCGCCGGTGAGGACGACGGGCAGGCTGCTGGTGGTGGGGGTGGAGCTCGTGGCGTTCGAAGACATGGTCATTCCTGATCGTTAATCTCTGGAATGCCGCCGGTCCCGAAGCTGAAGAAACAATGCCGCCGGAACCGGCGGCATCATGGTCACATGGTCAAGCTGTGTGAAAACGGGCCGCCTCGTTCAGGCGCGCCACCAATGCTGGGTTTTCGCAAGTTGATCTTTTCGGAAAAGCATGGCGGCGAGTATAGCACCGGCAGCGCGCCATGTTGCGTTGCATAAGAAAAAACCGCCTGCAAGGAGGCGGTCCAGGCGCTTGGTTTGAATTGTGCGCGAATTCAATACGCGCCCGGTGGCGGACCGTAATACACCGGTGGTGGGCCGTAATACCCCGGGGGCGGCGGCGGTGCGTAGTAGCGCGGGCGATAGGTATAGACGGTGGTGGTCTGCACTGGCTGCTGCACCTGGTTGCCCTTGCTGTACATGCACTGGGTATAGGTCATGTCGTAGCGCTGCTGCATCGAGTAATTGCCTCCGGCGGCCGCGTTGCTGCCGGCGGCACTGCCCACCAGCAGGCCACCGCCGGCACCGATGGCCGCGCCCGCACCGGCATTGCCCGAGGCCGCACCGATGAGGGCACCGGCCACGGCACCCACGGCAGTGCCGACTGCGGCGCTGTTGGCGGCATTGTTCTGGGTCTGCGCGGCCTGGCCGCCGATGGCGTCCTGGGCGTATTGCTGGCATTGCTGCTGGTCGGCGCGGAACTGTTCGTAGGTCTTGTCCTTGCCGGGCATGGCCATCACCGACGGGCCGGTCGGCACGCTCACGCAGCCACCCAGCGCCAGCATGGCGCCGACGGCGGTCACGGTCGCGGCGGTCTTGTAGAGGGGTTTCACGATGTTTCCTTTATCGGGGATCGACGAATTACGTAGCTGAGGCAAGGCTTACTGCGGCGGCGTACTGCCCGGCACGCCCGGCGTATTGGGCACGACCTTCATCCAGGGGCTGGGGCAGTTCTGGACGTAGGGATAGTAGGACTTGGACTCGGCGCAGTAGTACCAGTAGTCCTGGCGCTGCGGCTCCACGTAGACCGGTGCGGGGGCCCGCTCCACGTAGACCGGCGGCGGGTAATACACCGGCGGCGGATAGTAGACCGGGGGCGGCACCCACACTGGTCCACCGATGACCACGCCACCATAGAAGCGCCCGTGCGCATAGGCCGAAGCGCTGGCGACCAGGCCGGCTACCGCCAGCACGCCACAGACGCCAATTGCCGCTAGTTTTTTCATGTTGTTGCCCTCGGGGGTGTCTCAGAATAGTTGGAATGTCTGGAATGCTTGCCGGATGGCATCAAGGCCGCGTTCCCCACGCAGCTGTATCAGCCTGTAATCCTTGCCTGGTGCGGCTTGCAGACGCATCTGGCGCAGGAAAGCAATATACGCCGGGGCTGCGGTGAAATCTTGAGATGTTTCAATTCGTAACCCTAATCAACAGAGATATACACGGGGTTGAAAAGGCTTTGCAAGTTCGAAATAGCCAAGGCAAAACCATGCAGGAGAGCTTGTCGTCGTTTTTCCGCTTCCTCTGCCTCGCTGCCATCACTATGGCTTCCACCAGATCGAAAAAATTCCGTTCACGCGGCTTTCTTCGCCTCCGACCAGCCTGAACTGACGTTTTGCCTTCTAGTATCGCAAATTCGGCTCGTCCGCTTCGTGGTGTCCCATGATGATGTGAGCCGCCAGCTGCAGCATGTGGCACGCGCCTGCCCCCCCTGCCGCCTACCTACTCCTCAGCTTCGCCCAATTCAACGCCATGATCATCACCTACCCCATTGAACTGCCGTATGTCGCTGGCAACGAGCAACGAGTCGTACCTGACACTCTTTTTAACAACAGCGGAATTCTCAGCGGTCCCTACCTGATTGGCAAGAACCGATTCTGGCACGGCGGCCTCCATATCCACCCCACCGACAGAAATGCGCCGATACGGGCAATCGCAGACGGTGAACTGGTCGCCTATCGTTACGATGCGAACGACACCTCAGATGCGTTTTTTAATCAATCGACCTATTCGCGGAGTTTTGTGCTGTTAAAGCATGAAGCGGAACTCGGCCAAACAGTCTTGGGAACGAGCAGCTTGGTCTTTTATTCCCTCTATATGCATTTACGTGCATTCCAAGAACTCAAAACGGGCCAACTTCCTGGTCTGAATTTCATCCGGAAAATCATCCCGGCCCGGCCGCTGGTAAAAGACGGGCAGCCCGTGTTTGACAAGAAGAAACGCCCGGTCATCGAACCAGCGCGCGAAGAGGTCATCGAGCCAACCGCGAGTGGCGCAGTCATTTCCGGCATCGGCTCGGCACGCGTCCGCAGAGGCGACATCCTTGGTTATTGCGGGAGCATTCCCGATAACCTGACCACGCCATCCAAAGGCTTCCACTTTGAAATTTTCTTTGGCGACAACGCATTCCTCAAGAACGTGAACAAGACCATATGGGGAAAATGTCTGCTCACGCAGGCGCAATCCGTTCTGAATGACTTGCTGACCGAACAGATGTTTGCTGTAGATACCTCCATGCCTCTTGAAGTCGCGCCGCATCAGCCGGAGGGGGGGTATTACAAAATACGGATGAAAAGTGAACACTATTGGGTCAGCGAAGATCAGATCGCGGAGGAAATGGTCGAATCATCGTCTTTGCACCAAAAAAACAAAAAACGTATCGTAAAGCAGTTCCTCCCCAAAACCGACAGCCTGATCGCGTTCGCCAACAACCCCCTTAAAAACGAGCACATCTTGCCGGCCGGAACGGTGGTGGTGCCATGGATGGCTCCATGGCTGAAGGATGAAGAGTTTATCAAGCGGGAGTATCGAGGAACATTCTGGATCCCGCTTTATGTGCCAGACAAGGACAGGCTGTACTGGACTAAAGCGGATGACATCAAGTTCACCAGTGACGCAGACTGGGCGGGCTTCCAGGCCTTTGCAGAGACAGCCGCTCAAAACAGTTTGGACGGCGTAATTGATGATGAAGGTCTACTAGCTCTGACAAAACCATCGACATCAGAAACTGATTCGTCGGTTGGCATCAATAGGATCGCTGGCAAAAACGAAGAAAAAATCAGCGGCCTGATCGCCAGTCATCCGACAGAATGGAGCAAGACGGACATTCCGGTTCGATTCCAGCGGGTAACCACAGATGAGTTCGGCGCTCAAAAACTCACCATGGATCAGTTTGCCGCGCTGACGAAGCACATCGAGCGCATTGCCTTCTGGGAAGATGTGGCGGGTCTTCCTGATTCCAAACGTGTCTGGCATGCACATCCCCTGCGATTCATCGAACAACTCGCAAAATGCATGTGGCTGAGTGAAGCTGAACTTGTGCGGATCATGCCCAATACTGATCAGGAGACCGTCAAGACACATCGCATCAATCTCAACAAAACGATGCTGCAATGGGGCGTAACGGATCGTCTGGAGCAGGCGCATTACCTGGCGCAAGGCGTTCACGAATCAGCGGGGATGCGGCTGATGACGGAACTCCCGTCAAAGTATGCCAGCAGCGCCTCCCGCTACAAGGGCAGAGGCTTTGTCCAAATCACATCTGAAACCAATTACAAGGCGTTCAACGTTTATCTGAATCGATACATCAGGACAGTCGATGTCGTCAGTGCCCCCGAGATTCTGAGTTCCGACTCTTACCTTTCGTTTGCGGCCTCGTGCTGGTACTGGCGCACCAACGACGTAAGGCGATCTGCCAGAAAAGGCGAGTCGGAGGCAGTGGTTGACGAGGTGGGAAGAGTGATCAATCGCGGCCCCGGACGGAGAGATCTGCCTGAGTATCCGCCCCTTAGCAGAGAGGATCGGCTGGACAAATTCCGCTTGATCAGCAAATTGCTACTGAAGTGAGAAAAAAATGAAAAGGATGACATTCTCCATTTTTCTCGCTTTTTTCGTGCCCTGCGCTACTGTCGCCACAGACATCGAAAAGAAGAAGATAGCTCTCGTCAAGACGGTCCCCGCAAGCGGACGCGTCAAAAAGGCGAACATCAAGATCGGAGCAATACTTCGGGAAATCACCCTTCCCCCTCCAGGAGCCCATCGACCTTCATTCTCCGTGGCGCAAACCAACTGGGGAGATCTTCAGATCCTTGCATTGACGCTGGATGCGCGGGGAAGAATCCCTTCCATCGCTTACTACGGCATTACCAAGACAAGCATCTGCTTCCTCGGAAATCATGCACCCCTCATGCTGGATACGCAAACCCGGCTTCTGGTCGAAGTCCTCTACGACAGCGCCAGCAAACAGATCATCAATCGCTACACCTACCAAGAATGCGAGATACGTCTGCATGATCAACTCATCGATCAGGCGATTGACATGCGATCCGCTG
>NZ_DBIC01000368.1:0-13465 GCF_002296545.1 Herbaspirillum sp. UBA812
GCGCCCTGCCCGCTGCGCTGGTGACCACCCTGCTGCTCAAGCATTTCGGCGCCGTCAGCGACGGCATCGCCCTGACCATCCGTTATTCGATCGCGATCTCGGTGTTCCTGACCGTGGTGGCCCTGCTGTTCCGTGCACGCATGCAAGCCTGGCTCAACGCCCATCCGCAACGCCAGCTGCAGGGTGCCACGCTCGCCAACGCCACCATCGCCGCAGGCGCCCTGCTGGGCACGCTGGTGACGATTTCTTCCATCGGTGCCGGTGCCGTCGGCGCCACCTTGCTCGTGTTGCTGTATCCTCGCCTGTCTCCGGCGGAGATTGCCGGCACCGACATCGCCTATGCCGTGCCGCTGACCGCGATTGCGGCGCTGGGCCACTGGTGGCTGGGTTCGATCAACTGGGAACTGCTGGCGACCTTGTTGCTGGGCTCGGTTCCGGGCATCACCATCGGATCGCTCGCCGCGCGAGCGGTGCCGGAGAAATTCTTGCGCGGCCTGCTGGCCATTACGCTGACGAGCGTTGCAGTCAAGCTGATTTGGTAGGCTGATTTTCAATCGGGCGCACCCTGATCCGGTCGCCCATAAGACGTTAACAGGGAAGACAAGATGTACCGCTATGACCAATACGATCACCTGATCGTCAAAGAGCGAGTTGCACAATACCGGGACCAGGTGCGCCGTCGCCTGTCGGATGAGCTGGCCGAAGACGAATTCCGCATCCTGCGTCTGCAGAACGGGCTCTACCTGCAACGCCATGCCTACATGCTGCGCATCGCCATTCCCTACGGCATGCTGGCCTCCAATCAACTGCGCAAGTTCGCCGAGATCGCCGTCAAGTACGACCGCGGCTATGGTCACTTCACCACCCGCCAGAACATCCAGTTCAACTGGATCAAGCTGGAAGAGTCGCCTGAAATCCTGGAACAGCTGGCCAGCGTGGAAATGCACGCCATCCAGACCTCCGGCAACTGCATCCGCAACACCACCTCGGACGAACTGGCCGGCGTGGCCGCCGACGAAATCGTCGATCCGCGCCCCTACGCCGAACTGATCCGCGAGTGGAGCACCTTCCACCCCGAGTTCGCCTACCTGCCGCGCAAGTTCAAGATCGCCATCAGCGGCGCTGCCGAAGACCGCGCCGCGACCGCGGTACATGACATCGGCCTGCACGTCATCAAGAATGAAGCCGGCGAAGTGGGCTTCCGCGTGCTGGTGGGCGGCGGCATGGGCCGCACCCCCATCCTGGGCAGCGTGATCCGTGACTTCCTGCCTTGGAAGCACGCCATGTCCTATCTGGAAGCGATCCTGCGCGTCTACAACCAGTACGGCCGCCGCGACAACATGTACAAGGCGCGCATCAAGATCCTGGTCAAGGCCATCGGCCCCGAGGAGTTCGCGCGCCAGGTGGAAGAAGAATGGGCCGAGATCAAGGATGGCCCTTCCACCCTGACCGAAGAAGAACTGCAGCGCGTGGCCAAGTTCTTCACCGATCCGGCCTACGAAACGCTGCCGGCCGTAGATGCGGAATACGAACGCCTGAAGGCCGAAGACCGTGGCTTTGCCAACTGGATCAAGCGCAACGTCAAGGCGCACAAGCAGGCCGGCTATGCCGCCGTGATCCTGTCGCTGAAAAAGCCGGGCGTACCCCCGGGCGACATCACTGCCGACCAGATGAACTTCGTGGCCGACCTGGCCGATCAATACAGCTTCGGCGAACTGCGCGTGACCCACGAACAGAACCTGGTGCTGGCCGACGTCAAGCAATCCGACCTGTATGCCCTGTGGAAGGCCGCCAAGTCGCATGGACTGGCGACGCCCAACATTGGCCTGCTGACCGACATCATCTGCTGCCCCGGCGGCGACTTCTGCTCGCTGGCCAATGCCAAGTCGATCCCGATCGCCCAGGCCATTGCCGAGAAGTTCGAGAACATCGACTTCCAGCATGACATCGGCGACATCGAACTGAACATCTCCGGTTGCATCAACGCCTGCGGCCACCACCACGTGGGCAACATCGGCATCCTGGGCGTGGACAAGGATGGTTCCGAGTGGTACCAGGTGTCGCTGGGCGGTGCCCAGGGCAACGAGTCCTCGATCGGCAAGATCATCGGCCCCTCGTTCTCGGCCACCCAGATGCCGACCGTGATCGACCGCCTGCTGCAGGTGTACGTCAAGCAGCGCACCGAGGAAGAACGCTTCATCGACACCGTGCGCCGCATCGGTGTGACCCCGTTCAAGGAATTCGTTTACGCAACGCCGATCCGTTCGGCCGAGTATGTCGCAGGAGAAGACGCAAATGCCTGAAATCATCAAGAACAAGACCGTCGTCAGCGACGACTGGACCGTCCTGCGCCTGGCTGAAGGCGAGGCCGCAGAGACCGTGACCGTGCCGCAAGGCCGCGTGATCGTGCCGCTGAAGGTGTGGCAGGCCCAGGGCGATGCCCTGAAGTCGCGCGCCGAGATCGGCGTCTGGCTGGCCAGCGATGAACGTCCGGAAGAACTGAAGGGCCAGCTGGACAGCTTCAAGGTCGTCGCCGTGGACTTCCCCAAGTTCGCCGATGGCCGTGGCTATTCCATCGCTTACAACCTGCGTGCCCGCCTGGGCTACACCGGCGAGCTGCGCGCCATCGGCGACGTGCTGCGCGACCAGCTGTTCTACATGCAGCGCGTGGGCTTCGACGCCTTCGCCGTGCGTGCCGACAAGAACATCCACGATGCCGTCAAGGGCCTGACCGACTTCTCCGAGAAATACCAGACCTCCTGGGACGAGAAGAACCCGCTGTTCCGCCGCGTCAAGCGCGAAACCGTGCAAACCGCCGACTGAGGCGCGATCGTGAAGAAGGAAGGACAGCCCATGGCTACCCCAGGCTTGCAAGAACTCATCGCCAAGACCCAGGCCACGCTGGAACGCATCGCCGCCGAGTACGCCCCGGCGGCGCTGGCCTCCAGCCTGGCGGCCGAAGACATGGTGCTGACCGACCTGATCCTGCGCGGCCAGCTGCAGGATCGCATCAGCATCTTCACCCTGGAAACCGGCCGCCTGCACAAGGAAACCGTAGGCATGCTGGAACGCATCCGCGAGACCTACGATTACGAGGTCGCGCCCTATCGTCCCCAGCCTGAGGCGGTGGAAGCCTACGTGCAGAAGCACGGCGCCAACGCCTTCTACGACAGCGTGGAACTGCGCAAGGAGTGCTGCCACATCCGCAAGATGGAGCCGCTCAATCGCGCCCTGCAGGGCAAGGCCTCGTGGGTCACCGGCCAGCGCCGCGCGCAATCGGTCACGCGGGCCGAGCTGCACGTGCAGGAACGGGACGAAGCCCACGGCATGGAGAAGTTCAACCCCCTGGCCGACTGGTCCGAACAGGACGTGTGGGACTACATCCGTGCCAACGACGTGCCCTACAATCCGCTGCACGACCAGGGTTACCCGTCCATCGGCTGCGAGCCCTGTACCCGCGCCATCCAGCCCGGTGAAGATATCCGTGCCGGCCGCTGGTGGTGGGAGAACCCCGACTCCAAGGAATGCGGCCTGCACGTGGTCGACGGCAAGCTGGTGCGCATCAAGGCGCATGCGGCGAGCTGAACCAGAATTCAATCAAAGCAACAACAAGCAACGCATCGGAAGGTCCGGCATGAACACTGCGGTAGACACCCTCTTTTTGGACAACGCCAGCAACCGTCACCTCGACTGGCTGGAATCGGAAGCCATCCACATCATGCGCGAGGTCGCGGCCGAGTGCAGCAACCCGGCGCTGCTGTTCTCCGGCGGCAAGGACTCGGTAGTGCTGCTGCGCATCGCCGAGAAGGCCTTCCGTCCCGGGAAGTTCCCCTTCCCGCTGGTGCACATCGACACCGGCCACAACTTCCCGGAAGTCATCGAATTCCGTGACCGCCGCGCCGCTGAACTGGGCGAGCGCCTGGTGGTGCGTTCGGTGGAAGATTCGATCAAGCGCGGCACCGTGCGCCTGCGCAACCCGCAAACCGATTCGCGCAACGCCGCGCAAGCCGTGACGCTGCTGGAAACCATCGAAGAATTCAAGTTCGACGCCTGTATCGGCGGCGCGCGCCGTGATGAAGAAAAGGCCCGCGCCAAGGAACGCATCTTTTCCTTCCGCGACGAATTCGGCCAATGGAACCCCAAGGCCCAGCGTCCCGAGCTGTGGGACCTGTATAACACCCGCGTGCATCCGGGCGAGAACATGCGCGTCTTCCCCATCTCGAACTGGACCGAGCTGGACGTGTGGCAGTACATCGCCCGCGAAAAGCTGGCCCTGCCCTCGATCTACTTCGCCCATGAGCGCGAGGTGATCCCGCGCAATGGCCTCCTGGTGCCGCTGACCGACCTCACTCCGGCGCGCGAAGGCGAGACCGTGGAGAAGCAGGTCGTGCGCTTCCGCACCGTGGGCGACATCTCCTGCACCTGCCCGGTGTCTTCCGATGCCGCTACGGTGGAAGCCATCATCGCCGAGACCGCAGTGACCCAGATTACCGAGCGCGGCGCGACCCGCATGGACGACCAGACGTCCGAAGCCTCGATGGAAAAACGCAAGAAGGAAGGATATTTCTGATGAACGCCGCCGCAACCCAAGCACAACTGGCCCAGGCCTCCGCGCAACCGCACGAACGCGGCCTGCTGCGCTTCATCACCGCCGGTTCCGTGGACGATGGCAAGAGCACCCTGATCGGCCGCCTGCTGTTCGACAGCAAGGGCATCTTCGCCGACCAGCTCGACGCCATCTCGCGCGCCAAGCACAAGCGTACCGTGGGCGACACGGTCGACCTGTCGCTGCTCACCGATGGCCTGGAAGCCGAGCGCGAGCAAGGCATCACCATCGACGTGGCCTATCGCTACTTCGCCACCCCCAAGCGCAAGTTCATCATCGCCGACACCCCGGGCCATGAGCAGTACACCCGCAACATGGTGACCGGTGCCTCGACTGCCGACGCCGTGATCATCCTGGTGGACGTGTCCAAGGTGAAGCTGGGCGAGGACGGCAGCGTGGAGCTGCTGACCCAGACCAAGCGCCACTCCACCATCGCCCACCTGCTGCAGATCCAGCACGTGATCGTGGCCGTCAACAAGATGGACCTGGTGGACTACGACCAGACCGTCTATGACCGCATCGTTGGCGCTTACCAGCAGTTCGCGCAGCAACTGGGCTTGAAAGACGTCCACGCCATTCCGCTGTCGGCGCTGGCCGGCGACAACGTGGTGGAAGCCAGCGCCCGCATGCCCTGGTACCAGGGCCCGACGCTGATTACCCTGCTGGAGTCGCTGTCGGTCTATGAAGATGCGCACGAAGAAGCCTTCCGCTTCCCGGTGCAGTTGGTGGCGCGCCACAACGGCCATGAAGCCAATGACTTCCGTGGCTACATGGGCCGCATCGAGGCCGGCAAGGTCGCCAAGGGTGACAAGCTGGTGGTGCTGCCCAGCGGCCAGAGCGCCACCGTCAAGGACATCCAGACCCTGGACGGCTCGCTGGAATCGGCTACGGCCGGCCAGTCAGTGACCATCCTGCTGGACGAATACCTGGACATTTCGCGCGGCGACCTGCTGGCGGCCGAAGCACAGCCATCGACCATCCTGAAGACCGTCAACGCGGATGTGTGCTGGCTCTCCGAAGAACCGCTGGACCTGCGCCGCAAGTACTGGCTCAAGCACACCACCAAGCAGGTGGCCGCGCGCGTGGCCAAGGTCGATACGCTGCTGGACATCAACACCCAGGAACGCCGTCCTGCCGACACGCTCAAGCTCAACGACATCGCCCGCATCAGCGTGAACGTGCAGCAGCCCATCGCGGTCGATGCCTATCAGGACATCCGCGCCACTGGCGCCTTCATCCTGATCGACGAAGTGAGCCATCAGACAGTGGCCGCTGGTATGATTCGGATCGACTGAATTTCCTTCGATCCGCAATCGTCTCTTCGACCAGGCCATGGCCACCCAACAGGCAGCGACTTCACCTTCTTCCGATTCACCCGCCCCCAGCCCGGAGCATCCGGGCATGGTGTGGCTGATCGGCTCCGGCCCCGGGGCAGCTGACCTGTTGACGGTACGCGCCGCACGCCTGCTGGCGCAGGCCGACATCGTGCTGCACGATGCCCTGGTCACAGAAGAGATCCTGGCCCTCTGTCCGCAAGCCGTGCAGGTGTCGGTCGGCAAGCGCAGCGGCCAGCGTTCCACGGCCCAGCCCGTCATCAACCAGAAGCTGGTCGAAGCGGCGCAGCAGTACCGCCGCGTGGTGCGCCTCAAAGGCGGCGACCCCATGCTCTTCGGCCGTGCCGATGAAGAGATGCGGGCGCTTGAAGCCAACAGCATCCCCTACGAAATCGTCCCCGGCATTACTGCCGCACTGGCAGCCGCCTCGGCCGCCAAGCGTCCGCTCACGCGGCGCGGGATTGCGCGCAGCGTCTCGCTGTTCACTTCCAGCACGGGCGTGGATGAGCCGGATGAAGTGCGCATGCCCAATGGCGATACGCTGGTGCAGTACATGGGCGGACGCGAAGCCACGGCCACGGCGCAGCGCTTGCTGGCTTTGGGCCATGCGCCCGATACGCCGGTCGTGGTGGTGGAGAACTGCAGCCGTCCTGACGAGCACATCTACCATCTGCAGCTGGCCGGCCTGGAAGCCGGACTGCAGGCCTGCAGCGGGCCGGTGCTGGTGATGATCGGGCCGGCGTTGGCGGATCGGGACTGAAGCTCATGCACCTGCTCCACGACCCTGCCGCCACTGCTGCTGCTGCCATCGATTTCGAGGCCTTCCTCAAGGTCGATATCCGCATCGGCACCATCATCGCCGCAGACGCCTTCCCTGAAGCACGCAAGCCAGCGTTCAAACTGAAGATCGATTTCGGCCCGGGCATCGGTGTGCGCCAGAGCAGCGCCCAGATCACCACCCACTACACGCTGGAGCAGCTGGTCGGCCGCCAGGTGGCGGCGGTAGTGAATTTCCCGCCGCGCCAGATCGGCAAGTTCATGTCGGAAGTCCTGACGCTGGGCTTTCCTGACGCCCAGGGCGAGGTAGTGTTGTTCAAGCCCGACCAGGCCGTGCCCAACGGCGCTCGCCTGTTCTGAAGGGCTCACGCCCCCCCCAAAAAAAGATGGCCCGTTTCCGGGCCATCGTCGCATCCAGGAGTGCTGACCGCCGGATCAGCTATTGACCGTCCCCACGCAATACGCCGCAATCGCCTGCAACACCGCCTCATCCTCGCCAACCGCAGCGACGGTACGCACTTCCACCCCCGGATGCGCCTGGCGCAATTGCTCCAGCAGTTCCGGCAGATCACGGCGCACGTGGCCGCCCTGCCCCAGGAATACCGGAATGACAGTCACGCGCCGGCTGCCGGCGGCAATCTGCCGGGCCGCCACGGTCGGCAGGTCCGGCTGCATCAGTTCCAGAAAGGCCAGCTCCACGCTGGTCCCCGGCATGGCCGCCTGCGTCAGCGCGCGCAGGCGCTCGAAAGGCGCAGCCCAGGCAGGGTCGCGAGCGCCGTGGGCGAACAGGATCAGGCTTTGGGAGGTGGCTTGGCTCATGATGTACAGCAGTCTTTCAGGCTAAATAAACGAAATCGCAGGACGGACTCAGGTCCGCTCCACCCACCACAGCGCGCCAATGGCCAGCACCATGAACAGCAGGCTGGGCAAGGCCGCGGTCATGAAGGCCGGCCAGGTATTGAGCAGACCCAAATGGGAGAACAGGCTGTTGATGAGCTGGAAGCAGACGCCGATCATGATGCCGGTGAAGATCTTCAGGCTCACGCCACCGGCACGGAAATGCAGGTAGGCAAACGGCAAGGCCAGCGCCAGCATCACGAAGATCGACAGCGGATAGACGATCTTCTTCCAGAACGCGATTTCGTAACGGTCGGTGCGCTGATTGTTGGCTTCCAAATGCTTGGTGTAGGCCAGCAGGTCATAAGCCGACATGCGGTCCGGATCGGCGAAGAGCACCGAGAGGATTTCCGGCGTCACTTCCGACACCAGCTTCAGCTGCGGCAGCTTCACGGTCTTGACCGGCTCGGTGATCTTGCGGTCCTTGCCGCCGACGAAGTCCGATTGCACCACGTCGTTGAGCACCCACTGATGATTGCCCTCGTAGATGCCATCCTTGGCCACGACCATGCGCGCCATGTGGAAGTCGGTATCGAGCTCGTACAGCTTGACGCCTTCGATGCGGCCATCCGGTTGCACGGTCTGGATGTTGATGAAGCGGCTGCCGGTGACGTTGCCTTCCAGGCCGTTGTCCTTGATGACGTCCTTGGCCCACATGCCCGAGCGGAACTGCGAAGACATCGATGCCCCCTGCGCCTGCAGCTTGAGCTTTTCGGCCCACTCGGACGCCTTGGGCGCGATCAGTTCGCCGAACACGATGGTCAGCACCGCAAAGCCCACACCGATGCGCAGCAGCACCTTGGCCGCCATGCCGGTGGACATGCTGGAGACGCGCATGATGGTGAATTCCGAGCGCGCCGCCAGTTGCGAGAGCGTGTAGATGGTACCGATCAGCACCGCCGTCGGCATCAGTTCATAGACATTGCCGGGCAAGCCCATGAGCACATAGAACACCGCCTGCTGCAGCTTGTAGCCATTGCGGCCGACCTGCTCCAGCTGGCCCATCATCTCGAAGAAGGCGAACAGCGCCAGGAAGGCCGCCAGTGCGAACAGCACCGAGCGCGTGATCTCGGCAGTGAAATAACGTTGGATGACTCTCATCTCAGGCCTCGCGCTTGAACGTCAGGGCGCGGCGCACTCGGCTCCACATCCGGGATGGGTGATAGGGATGGTTGATGTTCAGGCGCAGGACGAACATGCCCACGATCAGCGCCACCACGATCAGGTGGACCGGCCACCAGGCCATCACGAAACTCATGCGCTGCTGCGCCACCGAAGCCTGGAACACGCTGACCGTATTGGAGTAGACGACGAACAGCAGCAAGGCCACCAGCAGCCCCAGCGAACGGCCGGCACGCGGGTTCACGAAGGACAGCGGAATGGCCAGCAGCATCAGCGCCAGCGCCATCAGCGGCAGGGCGATGCGCCACAGCAGTTCGCCGCGCGCATAGCCGTCCTGCTTGGCCAGCAGTTCCTTCATCTGCAAGGCGCGCGCAGAGCGTTCACCGGCGGCACTCTGCGACTGGTTGCCGATCAGCAGGCCATAGCGTTCAAAATCGACGATCTGGAAATCCGGCAGGCTGGGCGAGCCATCGTAACGGCGGCCCTTGTTCATGACCACGAACTTCTCGCCATCAGGATCGATCTGGGTCTCGCCTTCCTTGGCGACGACCACGCTGTTCTTGCCATCGGCGTTGATGGTGTTGACGAAGATGTTGCGCACCTTGGAGGCATCGCCGGAAATACCCTCGACGAAGAAGATCCGGTTGGCCGCCGCCGACTCCTGGAACTTGCCGGGGGAGACGCGGGCGATGTCCTCGCGCTGTTCGAAGCGGCTGCGGTATTCGCTGCTCTGCTCGTTGGCCCAGGGCGTCACCACGAAGGACAGCGTCGCCACCAGGGCCACGATGGGCCAGCCGAAGCGAATGACCGGCGCGATCCAGCGCGTGAGCGACATGCCGCAGGCGAACCAGACCACGATCTCGGAATCCTGGTAACTGCGCGTCATCACCAGCAGCACCGAGATGAACCCGGTGAGGATCAGGATGATGGGCATGTAGTTCAGCGACTGGAAGCCGATCAGGGCCAGCACGTCTTGCGACGCAACCTGGCCGCCTGCGGCCTGGCCGAGGATCTTGATCAGCATCACCGTCAGCGTGATGGTGAACAGCGTAGTGAAGACCCCACCTGCGGTGCTGGTCAGTTCGCGTCGTAGGGCGCGTTGGAAAATCATGGGAATGCTGGCTTGGTTTCTGGTGTCGGGATCGTTGTAGGGATGGCCGGTGCCCGGCATCGTGTCCGAGGCTGGCTCACCTGACAGAACTCATGCGCGCGTCGCGACGAAATGGGCTCTATAATCGCCAAGTAATTCATATAAAGGACGAACGATGGACTTTAGCACAAAAACATTGGACGCAAAAAACGCCTTGACGGGCGTAAAGACCGGCGCACTGGTCGTTGGCATCTATGAAAACCGCAAGCTGTCCAAGGCCGCCGGTGCCCTCGACAAGCTGGGCGCCATCAGCGCCGCGCTGAAGTCGGGCGACATTTCCGGCAAGCCGGGCTCGACCCTGCTGCTGCGCGGCGTGACCGGCATCGCCGCCGAACGCATCGTGCTGCTGGGCCTGGGCAACGAAGACGAGGCCGCTGACAAGAACTTCGCCGCCGCCAGCGGCGCCCTGGTGCGCGCCCTGGCCACCCTGGGCTGCGACGACGCCGCCCTGGCCCTGCCCTTCGACGGCATCAAGGGCCGTGGCCTGGACTGGGCCATTCGCACCGTGGTGCTGGCCGGCCGTGACGCCGTCTATCGTTCCGACACGATGAAGAGCAAGAAGGATCCGGCCCCCACCGGCGTCAGGAAGATCACCCTGCTGGTCGCCGCCGAGCAAGGCGCTGCCGCCAAGGCCGCCCTGGGCGAAGCCGTGGCGCTGGCCAACGGCATGGCACTGACCAAGGAACTGGGCAACCTGCCCGGCAACGTCTGTACCCCGACCTACCTGGCCACGACCGCCAAGAAGCTGGCCAAGGAATTCAAGCTGGGCGTGGAAGTGTTGGAGCGCAAGCAGCTCGAAGCGCTCAAGATGGGCAGCTTCCTGTCGGTCACCAACGGCAGCGACCAGCCGCCCAAGTTCATCGTCCTGAAGCACCTGGGCGGCAAGGCCAAGGATGCACCGGTGGTGCTGGTCGGCAAGGGCATCACCTTCGACACCGGCGGCATTTCGCTCAAGCCGGGCCTGAACATGGACGAGATGAAGTACGACATGTGCGGCGCCGCCTCGGTGCTGGGTACCTTCCGTACCATCGCCGAACTGGGCCTGAAGCTGAACGTCATCGGCGTCATCCCGACCTGCGAAAACATGCCCTCGGGCCGCGCCACCAAGCCGGGTGACATCGTCACCTCGATGTCCGGCCAGACCATCGAAGTCCTCAACACGGACGCCGAAGGCCGCCTGATCCTGTGCGACGCGCTGACCTATGTGGAACGCTTCAAGCCGGCTGCCGTGGTCGACATCGCCACCCTGACCGGTGCCTGCGTGGTGGCCCTGGGCCATCACAACACGGGCCTGTTCACCCGCGAGGATGACACCCACGACCAGCTGGCCAACGCCCTGCTGGCGGCCGGCAAGGAAAGCGGCGACACCGCCTGGCGCATGCCGATCCAGGACGCCTACCAGGAGCAGTTGAAGTCCAACTTCGCCGACATCGCCAACATCGGCGGCCAACCCGGCGGCAGCGTGACGGCAGCCTGCTTCCTGGAGCGCTTCACCCGCAAGTACACCTGGGCCCACCTGGACATCGCCGGCACCGCCTGGAAGAGCGGCGCGGCCAAGGGCGCCACCGGCCACCCGGTACCGCTGCTGACCACCTGGCTGCTCAACCAGGCGCGCGCCAAGTCGGCACGCGCCTGATGGGCCTGCGACACGGAGACGGAACCGGCCACGCCATGACCGCCCTCTTGTCGCAGATGTCCCCGGACGCCGCCCTGGCAAGACCACCGCAGCACGCCGTGTTGCGGTGGTTTTTTTTCATCTTTTTACTGCTGGTTGCCAGCCCTGGACTGATCCTGCCGGGACCGGCCATGGCGCAAGACGCGCCGATGCCGCCCGCACAGACCGTGCGTTTTCCTTCATCTGACGGTAAAACCACCCTCACCGGCTATCTCTACGATCCCTTCGGTGCCGGCCCGCATCCGGCCATCGTGCTGCTGCATGGTCGCGCCGGCCTGTATTCCTCCCGCGTCAATGCGGCCTGCACGCAGATCGGCCCGGCCATCCCCTCGCCCTGCGATGCCAGCACGCTGACCGCCCGCCATCTGGACTGGACGCGCTATTGGCTGGCACGCGGCTACGTGGTCCTGCTGGTGGACAGTTTCGGGCCGCGCGGCGTAGCCCACGGCTTTGGCCGCCATACGCATGGTGCGCCCGAACGCGCAGCCGTCAATGAGCTCAGCGTGCGGCCGCTGGACGCGGAAGGAGCGCTGCAATGGCTGGCCACGCGCAGCGAAATCGATGTCCGCCGCATCATGCTGCAAGGCTGGTCCAATGGCGGCAGCACGGCACTGAACGTGATGCAGCGCCAGGCTGCGCGGCCGGCGGGCGATGCGCCCTCCTTCGCCGCCGCGCTGGTGTTCTATCCGGGATGCGGCAAGCAGGCCCTGCTGTCGTCCCACCCCGAGTTCGACAAACCGATGCAGGTGCTGCTGGGCAGCGCCGACGAGGAAGTCTCGCCGCTGACCTGCGAGCGCGTCCTGCGCCAGTCCATCCGCCTGCGCCAGGCACCGCCGCCGGTGGTCACGCTCTACGCGGGAGCCACACATGACTTCGACGACCCGGGCCGTGCACGCCAGTCGGTCGAGGCCAACCGCGCTGCGCGCCAGGATGCGCAGACCCGCCTGGGGCTCTGGCTGGAGCAGATTTCACGCTGAACATTGCTGGCCAGCAAAGCCGCAGCGACCGCCTGCAAGGCTGCGCGTTCCCCTCTAGACTGTGAACTTTTTCCGGAACACTGCCGCCCCCGCCGTGGTCGGTAGCAAGGTCGACGCAGTTCATCCCATCGAATGCCAACAAGAAAGGATCAGCATGACCAACGCCAATACCAATGCCCATCTTCACAGTGACCTCTTCAAGCCCATGCAACTGGGTGCGGTGCAATTGCAGAACCGCATCGTCATGGCGCCGCTCACCCGCAGCCGCGCCAAGGCGGGCGACGTGCCCACCGAACTGGCGGCCGAATACTATGCCCAGCGCGCCGGCGCCGGCCTGATCATCGCCGAGGCCACCCAGATCTCGCCACAGGGCAAGGGTTACGCCTGGACCCCGGGCATCTACAACGAATCGCACGTGGCCGGCTGGAAGAAGATCACCGACGCCGTCCACGCCAAGGGCGGCCGCATCTTCCTGCAGCTGTGGCACGTGGGCCGCATCTCGCACCCTGACCTGCAGCCGGGCAACGCGCTGCCGGTCGCGCCCTCGGCCATCAAGCCGGAAGGCAATGCCTTCACCGAGAGCGGTTTCAAGCCCTTCGTGGAACCGCGCGCACTGGATGCCTCTGAACTGCCCGCCATCGTCGAGCAATACAAGATCGCTGCGCAACTCTCCCTGCAGGCAGGATTCGATGGTGTGGAAATCCACGCCGCCAACGGCTACCTGCTGGACCAGTTCCTGCGTGACAAGACCAACCAGCGCACCGACAACTACGGCGGCAGCATCGAGAACCGTGCCCGCCTGCTGCTGGAAGTGGTGGAAGCGGTGACCTCGGTGATCCCCAGCGAGCGCGTGGGCATCCGCCTGTCGCCCATCAGCCCGGCCAATGACATCGCCGACAGCGATCCCAAGGCCCTCTTCAGCTATGT
>NZ_DBIC01000368.1:13751-23727 GCF_002296545.1 Herbaspirillum sp. UBA812
CCCAAGGCCCTCTTCAGCTATGTGGTGGAGCAGCTGAACCGCTACAAGCTGGTCTACCTGCACGTGGTGGAGGGTGCCACCGGCGGCCCGCGCGAAGTCGAAGGTGGCTTCGACCTGCAGATCCTGCGCGATCTCTTCAAGGGCATCTACATCGCCAACAATGGCTATGACCTGGAGATGGCCGTGAAGGCACGCGACCGCAATCTGGCCGACCTGGTCGCCTTCGGCCGCCCGTGGATCGCCAATCCGGATCTGGTGGAACGCTTCAAGGCCGGCGCACCGCTGGCCGAGATCAACCAGGCCACGCTCTATGGCGGCGGTGCGGAAGGCTATACCGACTACCCGACCCTGCAGCAGTCCTGATGCACTGAACCTTGCCGGGCCGCCTGCGCCCGGCGGTGATTGCCCATGACAGCCATGGCCTGCCTGCGCGGCAGGCCATTTTCGTGAGCGGATGCCGCAGCGACCCGCTGACCGCTACAATGCCGCTTGCCTCTACACCACTGCCCATCATGAAAAACACACTCGCCATGCTCACGCTGGCCTGCTGCGCCCTCCCCGTTCTGGCTCAGCAAGCCGCTCCCGCGACCGCCACGCCCGATCCCCTGCAACTGCAGGACCGTCTCACCGGTGACATCGGCGCAGGCGTCTACCGCGTCGACCGCAACGGCCCCGATGCCGACCGCAGCAACCACGTCCTGCCCTATGCCTATGCCGACTATGGCCGCTTCTTCGCCCGGCTCGATACCTTCGGCGTCAAGACGGTGCGCATGGGCTACGGCTATCTGGAACTGGCCGGGCGCGTGAGCCTCGATGGCTTCGATGCCCAGCGCGGCCTGCAGCGCCGTTCGGATCCGATTCCGCTCGGCATCGGTACCTATCAGGAGACGCCCATCGGCGGTTTCTTCCTCAACGTCTTCCGTGACTTCAACAAGTCGCACGGCACCCTGGCCGAGGCCATCTATGCGGCCCAGATCGACCTGGGTCCGGTGACTCTCTATCCGCAGCTCGGCGTCGAATACCGCAGCGGCAGCTACAACGATTACTTCGTCGGCGTCACTTCCAGCGAAGCGGCCGCCAGCGGCCTGCGCCAGTACAGCGCCGGTGCGTCCACCAGCCCGACCCTGGGCCTGGCCGCAGATGTCCCGCTGACCGGCGACTGGCACCTCAACCTGCACCTGCGCCGCAAATGGCTGGACAACGCGGTGGCCGACAGTCCGCTGGTGCGCCGTCACACCGATGACACCGCCATCGTGGCGGTCAGCTATCGCTTCAAGTAAGCCACTTCTCTTCCCTGCCTGAAGCCGGTGCGTTGCCCGGCTTCAGGTAGCGGCGCTGCCGTACCTGCTCTCCCGATTTTTCTTCTTCTCTTCTTCTCTTCGTTGTCTTCTGATGTCCTCGCTTGCCGCTGCTGCACACGCGCTGTGGTGTAGTCAAGGATCGTCACGTTCCGCTCAAGCGTGCTCTGCGGACAGCACACTTTTCTTCCCAACATAAGCTCGCCCTGCTTGCGAATTTTTTTCCTGTAGCGCTGAGCATTACGGCCGCGCTTACCTTGCGTAAATAGTTCCCGAATATGTTCATGCGTCACTTTTTCTGACGCAAATTTCGCCCTGTTTTTCAGCCCATGGGAAGAAGATCAGGTTGCCCTAAAAACTTAGTTTCCGCATCCAAACTAATTGCCTCAAGAGAATCCATACTTCGTCGGAAACCCTTTACCGGCGCGGCTTCATGGATTCCTACATCACAACAGGAGTTACAGGAAAAGCGTAATAATTTATTGCTAACGTTAGCATTTTTCCATTATTCTCACTCCGTCTCGATGAACAAATATCACAAACAGAGACAGGATTCCGGCCTCGCCAACACCAATAAAAAAACCTGTCGGATCGCTATCCCCCTTGCAGTGCTTTCGCAATCAAATACCAATCGAATACCCACCAATCAATCGAACTGGAAAGAGGTCTTTTATGAAAAAACTGTTGAGCAGTTTCCTTGTCGCGTCCGCATTCGTCGCCATGGCATCCTCGGCTAGCGCCGCGGATCTGGAGCGCACGCGCACCCTGGTGTGGACCGACGCCACGTCGACCTTCAACGCCCGCTTCGGTGATGGCACCACTGGCCAGACCTTCCTGGAGAACTTCACCTTCAACATCAGCGGTGCCGGCGCGTCGGTTTCCTCGGCCCTGGTGTCGATCGCCCTGGACGGCCTCTCGCGCGTGGGCATAAACAGCTTCACCCTGAGCGGCAACGGCCAGACCTATACTGGCACCGAGCTGTCCAACGGTGACCTGCAGACCTTCAGCCTGCGCACCAATGGCCTGACTTCCGGCCTGTACACCCTGTCGGTGGCCGGCACCGTGCTGGGCTCGGCGGGCGGCAGCTTCGCCGGCAACATCAGCGTGGCACCGGTCCCGGAAGCCTCGACCACCGCCATGATGATCGGCGGCCTGGGCCTGATCGGCTTCGCGGCCTATCGTCGTCGCAAGGCGGGTGACAAGGGTGACAAGGCGCAGATGAATGCGCAGATGATGCCGGCGTAATGCTCGGGATCTGATTGCTTTGCCCGGATTGCGGGCCGGCAATGGCACAACGAAGGGGAATGTCTGCGAGGGCCTTCCCCTTCTGTTTTGGAGGAAGTCTTCAGTCGCGGCCGACCTCGTCCAACCTGCCGCCTTGGTGAATGCGGTAAGATGTCGCCCGTTGTCCACGACGCATCGGCCATGATGCGCACGGCCCGCCTCCGATTCACCACTGCATTGTCCCCATGAAAATCGCCACCTGGAACGTCAACTCCCTCAAGGTCCGCCTACCGCAAGTGCTGAAATGGCTGGAAGAAAACCCGGTCGACGTGCTCTGCCTGCAGGAAACCAAACTGACCGACGACAAGTTCCCAGCAGCCGAGATCGCCGCCGCCGGCTACCTGGTCGAGTTCTCGGGCCAGAAGACCTACAACGGCGTGGCCATCCTGTCGCGCCATCCGATGACCGACGTGGTCAAGAACAACCCGCTCTTCCCCGACGAACAGCAGCGCATCATCGCCGCCACCATCGAAGGCGTGCGCTATGTCTGCGCCTACATTCCCAACGGCCAGTCGCTGGAATCCGAAAAGTATCCCTACAAGCTCAGCTGGCTGGCCGCCCTGCACGAATGGCTGGCCCAGGAAAAGGCGAAGAACCCGCGCCTGGCCCTGCTGGGCGACTACAACATCGCCCCCGAAGACCGCGACGTGCACGACCCGGTCGCCTGGCAAGGCCAGGTGCTGGTCTCCGAACCGGAACGCGAAGCCTTCCGCAAGCTGCAGGCCCTGGGCCTGACGGATTCCTATCGTCTCTTCGAACAGCCGGAAAAGATGTACAGCTGGTGGGACTACCGCCAGATGGGCTTCCGCCTCAACCGCGGCCTGCGCATCGACCACATCCTGCTGTCCGAAGAACTGGTGCCGCGCTGCACCGCCTGCGTCATCGACAAGGTCCCGCGCAAGTGGGAACAACCCTCGGATCACGCACCGGTGATCGCCACCCTGGCGGACTGAGGCGCATACCCCGCCAACCATGAACAAACGGCAAATGATTTATATCATTTGCCGTTTTTCATTGAAGCGCGTACCAGAGATTATTCAACGCCACCTTCAGGTGGCGTTTGTTCCTTCTTGTTGCGCATGTTCTTCTCGAACTGCACATCCAGCTTGCTCACGCGCTTGGCCTTCTGCGGTCCGTGGGCATTGACGAAGCGCACGAAGTCATCCAGTTCCATGGCCTCGTTGAGCTTCTCCAGCGGCTGCCCGGCCACGCGCCGGGTCAGGATGAAACGTTCATCGGAGGTGCGCAGCATGGAGTACTCGCGCGATTCGGTACGTTCGTTCAGGCGCTCGATGGCGCTGGCGGCTCGGGTCGATCTCATCATTGGGCCTCTTGCAGTTTGAGTTGCCAGTATCCCACGTCGATCCAGCGTCCCATTTTGTAACCCACTTCCGTAAATACGCCACAGGCCACGAAGCCCACGCTCTCATGCAGTGCCACGCTGGCCGGATTGGGCTGGGCGATGCCACCGATGACCAGATGCACGCCCAGGGGCTTCAACTGCGCAATGAGCTCGCGATAAAGCTGCTTGCCAATGCCGCGTCCGCCCACATCGTGGCGCAGGTAGACCGAGCTCTCCACCGAGTGCCGGTAAGCCGCACGCGGCTTCCACTTGCTGGCATAGGCATAGCCCAGCACCTCGCCCTGCTCCTCAAAGACCAGCCAGGGGAAATCGGCCTGCACATCGGCGATGCGCGCGGCCATGGTCTCCGCACTGAGCGCTTCGGTCTCGAAGCTGATCACGGTGGTCTGCACGTAATGGTTGTAGATGCCGCAGAGGGCGGGAGCATCGGCAGCGGTGGCCGGGCGGATGGAGGGCGACATGGACGGGACGCAATCGTGGAAACGCGAAAGCCGTCAGTGTAACCAAATTACGCCAGGCACGGCGTCCCTGCTCCGCTGCAGGAAACGCCGTGCCTTCATGAGAGAATTGCGAGTCAGTCCTTGATGACCGCCCGCACCTGCTCCAGCGCCGCCGGATCCTCGATGGTGGGCAGGTCGCCCGGATCGCGTCCTTCGCAGATGGACTGGATGGCCCGGCGCAAGAGCTTGCCCGAACGCGTCTTGGGCAAGCCGCTGACGAAGAACACCCGCGCCGGCCGCCCCACTGCACCGATCTGCTTGTCCACCACGCCCATGATTTCCGCTTCCAGCGCCCGGCGGCGCTCCGGTGTGGCTATCGCATCGGCCTGCTTGGGAATGGCGAAGGCAATCGCGACTTGCCCCTTGAGCTTGTCTTCCACGCCGACCACGGCCACTTCGGACACGTTGGGATGACTGGAGATGCTCTCCTCGATTTCGCGCGTGCCCAGCCGATGGCCAGCGACGTTGATGACGTCATCGGTGCGGCCCAGGATGAAGTAGTAACCGTCCTTGTCCCTGATGCCCCAGTCAAAGGTCGAGTAGACCTCGCGCGGCAGGCTGCGCCAGTAGGTGTTGACGAAGCGCTCATCGTCGCCATAGACGGTCTGCATGCAGCCCGGCGGCAGCGGCCCTTCGATGGCGACCACGCCCTTCTCGTCAGCCGCGCAAGGCTCGCCGGTCGCTTCGTTCAGGATGGCCAGCCGATAGCCCGGCATCGGCACCCCGGGACTGCCCAGACGCGTGGGCTTGTCGCTGATGCCCTTGGCAATCGAAATGATGGGCCAGCCCGATTCGGTCTGCCAGTAGTTGTCGATGACCGGCACCTTCAGCGCGCCCGAGATCCAGCTCGACGTCGTTTCATCCAGCGGCTCGCCGGCCAGATAAAGCGCCTTGAGCGTGGACGTGTCGTGGCGCTCCATGCATTCGGCCGGCTGTTTCTTCAGTACGCGGATGGCCGTCGGTGCGGAGAACATGCGCGTGACCTTGTATTTTTCAACGATGCTCCACCAGATGCCCGCATCGGGCCGGATCGGCAAGCCTTCATAAAGCACCGTCGCCATGCCCGCAATGAGCGGCCCATAGACGATGTAGGAGTGGCCCACCACCCAGCCGATGTCGGAGGTGCAGAAATAAGTCTCGCCCGGCTTGCCGCAGAAGATGTGTTGCATGGACGAGGCCAGCGCCACCGCGTAGCCGCCCACGTCGCGCTGCACGCCCTTGGGCTTGCCGGTGGTGCCGGAGGTATAGAGCACGTAGCTGGTTTCATTCGATTCCAGCCAGGCGACCGGAACCGGCTGGTCCAGGTGCTGTTCACGCAAGGGCGCGTAGTCGACGTCGCGTTGCGCCGTGCGCGCCATCTCCGCCAGACCGCGATCCACCAGCAAGACCTTCTGCGGCTTGTGCTGCGCCAGGTTGATCGCTTCGTCCAGCAAACCCTTGTAAGGAATCACCTTGCCGCCACGCGAACCGGCATCTGCCGAGACGATCAGGGTCGGCTGCGCATCATCGATGCGCGAGGCCAGGCTGTTGGAGGCAAAGCCGCCGAACACCACCGAATGCACCGCGCCGATGCGGGCGCAGGCCAGCATGGCGAAGACCGCCTCGGCGATCATCGGCATGTAGATCAGCACGCGGTCGCCGCGCCGCACGCCCAGCGACAGCATGGTGGCGGCCATGGCCTGCACTTCGCGATGCAGCTCGGCGAAGTCGTAGACGCGTTCGGTGTTGGTTTCGGTGGAGATGGCGATCAGCGCCGCCTGTTTGCCGCGTTCGCCCAAGTGGCGATCCACCGCATTGAAGCAAAGATTGGTGGTGCCGCCGATGAACCAGCGCGCAAACGGTGCGCGGGAATAATCGAGCGTGCGGGTGAACGGTTTGTCCCAATGAATGCGCTGCGCTTCTTCTGCCCAATAGGCTTCAGGCTGCTCGATGGAACGGCGATAGAAATCCTCGTATTGCATGACGTCTCCTCATGTCTCTCGAATTGAAAACCGCTGTCGGCCTTGCGCAGCGTGGCTTGCAGGCCGATGGTCGCGTGGCTTTGGTGCATGGGCAAAAACCTGTTTGCCATGCGTGGCCCTCATGCGACGATGAAACCAGTCTTGCACCTGAATCTTACGAGGGGCTGAATCCGCCGCTTGCATCAGCGATCTTCGATGATTCAAATCAAGCAGGAGCGATGCCGACAGCAAGACGCCATCGGCATGACAAGGGAGGAGGAAATACGAGGTGGAAAGAACGCGCCGACGTCAGGCCTGCACGACGGCGCGGCGCTGCCATGTCAGCGCGTGCGGCAGTCGTTGGCCAGCTGCTGCCCGATCTTGGAATTGAGCAGCATGGACTTCGACGGGATCTGGATCCACACCAGGCCTTCGCCCTTGTTCTCCAGACGCACTGCACCGGTCGAGGTGCTGACCGGGTTCATCATGTAGCTGCTGCCCTTCCACACCAGCGTGACGCCATCGGTCACGCGGCCATCCATGCGGATTTCGACCTTGTTGCCCATCTCGCAGCTGAAGGCACCGGTCTTCAATTGCGTGGCCCAGCTCGGCTGTGTGGCGGCGGGCGACTGCAGCAGCTGCGGCAGCACCGGCTTGGTCTCGGTGACCGGCACGGGCGTGGAAGAACAGGCGGACAGGGCAACGGCCACGGCACCGGCCAGTGCGAAGGAAGTCAAGGGCGATGCGGAAAGACGGCGGGAAACGATGGCAGCAATCATCGGATGATCCATGGAGAGTCAGGGGTGGACGCGGGGGCGAAAAAGATCCGACCGCATCTTAGCAAGTTATTGCATCTGACTCGACCACATGTAACGCTTGTTACAAATCTGCCTGCGCACTGCCACTGTCCCGGGGAATGCGGCGGCCGACACGCGCCAGCCGCCGCTTCCTTCTTCTTGCTGCTCCCTCTCCCTCTCTTGCTCCTCATGCCCGCGCCATCCGCTGCGGACTCAACTGCGCGGGCACTTCGTCTTGCTTGGTCTTACTTGCGCTTGCTGATCGGCACGAACTTCAGGTCTTCCGGTCCCACGTAGTTGGCCGAGGGGCGGATGATCTTGTTGTCGATGCGCTGTTCGATGATGTGCGCCGCCCAGCCCGAGGTGCGGGCAATGACGAACAGCGGCGTGAACATCGCGGTTGGCACGCCCATCATGTGGTAGGACACGGCCGAGAACCAGTCCAGGTTGGGGAACATCTTCTTGATGTCCCACATGACCGTTTCCAGGCGTTCGGCGATGTCGAACATCTTGGTCGAACCAGCTTCCTTGGAGAGCTTGCGCGCCACCTCCTTGATGACCTTGTTGCGCGGGTCGGAGATGGTGTAGACCGGGTGGCCGAAACCGATCACCACTTCCTTGTTCTCGACGCGGCGGCGGATGTCGGCCTCGGCTTCGTCGGGGTTGTCATAGCGCTTCTGGATCTCGAAGGCCACTTCATTGGCGCCGCCGTGCTTGGGGCCGCGCAGCGCGCCGATGGCACCGGTGATGGCCGAATACATGTCCGAGCCGGTGCCGGCGATGACACGGCCGGTGAAGGTGGAGGCGTTGAATTCGTGTTCCGCGTACAGGATCAGCGAGGTGTGCATGGCCTTCTCCCAGGCGTCGGAAGGCTTCTCGCCGTGCAGCAGGTGCAGGAAGTGCGCGCCGATGGAATCGTCATCGGTCTCGACTTCGATGCGGTTGCCATTGTGGCTGTAGTGGTACCAGTACAGCAGCATGGAACCGAGCGACGCCATCAGGCGGTCAGCGATGTCGCGCGCGCCGGGGGTGTTGTGGTCATCCTTCTCGGGCAGCACGCAACCCAGCGCCGAGACGCCGGTGCGCATCACGTCCATCGGATGCGAGGCGGCAGGCAGCCATTCCAGCGCCGCCTTGACGTTGGCCGGCAGGCCGCGCAGGGCCTTGAGCTTGGCCTTGTAGGCGCGCAGCTCGGCCGCTGTCGGCAGCTTGCCGTGCACCAGCAGGTGAGCGATTTCCTCGAACTCGCAGCTGTCGGCCACGTCCAGGATGTCGTAGCCGCGATAGTGCAGGTCATTGCCGGTCTTGCCGACGGTACACAGGGCCGTGTTGCCGGCGGTCACGCCAGAGAGGGCAACGGATTTCTTGGGCTTGAAACCGGGGGCTTGCTGATCGCTCATCGTGTTCTCCTCGTAGTCTGTATTGGCTCGAAACTGATTATCGGAAGGGGGTATTCGGTCTTGCGGTAATGTTTTACTTGTTCTTCTGCTGAGCAAACAGCGCATCCAGACGCTGCTCGTAGCTGTGGTAATCGATGCGGTCATAGAGCTCCATGCGGGTCTGCATGGTATCGACCACGTTCTTCTGGGTACCGTCGCGGCGAATCGCCTGGTAGACGTTTTCGGCGGCCTTGTTCATGGCGCGGAAGGCCGAGAGCGGATAGAGCACCAGGCCCACATCGGCCTCCTTCAATTCGTCGACGGTGAACAGCGGGGTCGAGCCGAATTCGGTGATGTTGGCCAGGATCGGTACCTTCACCGCATTGGCGAACTGCTTGTACATGGCCAGGTCGGTGATGGCTTCCGGGAAGATCATGTCGGCCCCGGCTTCGACGCAGGCCACGGCGCGCTCGATGGCGGCGTCCAGTCCTTCGACCGCCAGCGCATCGGTGCGCGCCATGATGACGAAGTTCTCATCGGTACGGGCATCGACGGCGGCCTTGATGCGGTCCACCATTTCCTGTTTGGTGACGATTTCCTTGTTGGGACGATGGCCGCAGCGCTTGGCGCCGACCTGGTCTTCGATGTGCATGGCGGCCGCGCCGAACTTGATCATGGACTTGACGGTGCGCGCCACGTTGAAGGCCGAGGCACCGAAGCCGGTATCGACGTCCACCAGCAGCGGCAGGTCGCACACGTCAGTGATGCGGCGCACGTCGGTGAGCACGTCATCCAGGTTGGAGATGCCCAGGTCGGGCAGGCCCAGCGAACCCGCAGCCACGCCGCCGCCGGACAGGTAGATCGCGCGGAAGCCGGCACGCTTGGCCAGCAGGGCGTGATTGGCGTTGATCGCGCCGATGACTTGCAAGGGGGATTCTTCCTGGACGGCCTGGCGGAACGCTGCGCCTGCGGAGTGGAGAGCCATGGTGGACACCTTCTCGATGAGGTTGAAATACGGAAAGTCTGGATTGCCTGACTGCGGCGGGCGGGTCTGCATCACACCCGTCCTGCGACATGTGCGTTCACTATTGCAACGGCCGTGCCATCGCAGTGCAGCATTGCATGGCGCAAGGCATGAAAAAACCTTCATATCGTCTGAAACCAGCGCCGGACAAGGCTGGCAGGCTTCCCTTCCGGTGCGCTCTCCGGGCGTACCCGCCTTCTGTCGGGTTGATGTTCCGCAACCCTGGCCGTTTCACCAGTGTTACATTAACGTTTCACTGAAACGCCTCGAACGCCCACCATGAAACGCCCTGCCCCCGCTGACCGTCAGGCCGACAAGCCCGTGATCTGGACCGTGTCCGTGTCGCGCCTCTCCGAACTCTTCCGCGACATCACGCTGGAATTCGACGGCG
>NZ_DBIC01000194.1:0-9518 GCF_002296545.1 Herbaspirillum sp. UBA812
GATGGAAGCCCGCCTGCTGCGCGGCCTTGCGGAACAGCGCGGCCTGGTATTGCTCCTTCTGTGCGGGCAGCGGGAAGTTGTCCGAACGGTTGGCCTCAAAGGGATTGCCGCTGTCGTCGACCACCTTGCCGCCGACGCGGTAGGCGGTGCCGGAGGTGCCCATCATCTTTTCGGCGAAATCGAAATACGGCTCCAGTTCTTCGTAGGTCACGCCCCAGTCCTGCAAGGTCATGTCCTTGGGAATGAAGCCCTTGCCGTAGCGTTCCTCGTAATGGCTGCGCATGCGCAACTCTTCCGGCAGGATGCGCCAGTGGCAGCCCGACCAGTGCAGGCCCGCACCGCCCACGCCTTCGCCCGGTTTGAACATGGCGATCTGGCGATAGGGTATGGCGCTGTCGCCGGTCTTGCGGCGGAAGGTAAACGAGGATTTGTTCAGATTCTGGAATAACTTGAAGCGCTGCTGGTATTCCAGCTCATTGATGGTCTTGGGATAAGCGCCATCCGGGTAGGTGTCGCGATAGACGCCGCGTTCCAGCGCCACCACGCTTTGTCCGGCCTCGGTCATTTCCTTGGCCATGATGGCACCGGTCCAGCCGAAGCCGACGATGACGACGTCGACTGCTTTCATGTTCTTGTTGGCCATATGCTTGGGCTTTCGGGGTCAAACGATGCGAGAAGGAAGCAGCGATCAGCCGCGCGAAATCGGGGGCAGGGGATAGGTGCGGCCGTACTGGTCGACCCAGTCGTAATAGTCGGCGCGGGCACCGGGGAAGCCGATCATCTTCCACGAACCCATGCCCTTGTTGCCGCCATCGGTGGGGTCGCAGAAATAGCCTTCGTGCACGTTCTGCAGCAACAGGTTGAACAGCGCCGCAGGCGGGATGGTGGCCATCTTGAGGCTGCCCTGGTCGCCCTTCTCGAACTCGCCCATCATTTTTTCGCGTTGCTGGGTGTTCAGCTCCACATAGCCGTGGCCGTACTGCTGGCGGATGGCCGCGTCGAATTCGGCCAGTCCCTTCTTGTACAGTTCGCGTGGCGGATAGGGCAGCTGGTAGCCGAATTCGGGCGGAGCGTCCGGGGTGAAGGGGCCTTGCATGTACCACAGCTGGCCCTGCCCGTAAGGGGTTTCCATCTGGCGGTCGATGAACTCGGGCACGCCGGTTTCCAGCGCACCGGCTCCGTACTGGTCGGAGGGGATCAGGTGATCGACGGCGGCGTTGAGGAAGGCCCATTCGGGCGCAGTGAAGTAGGTCGGCGTGTAGGCGCGGGGCTTGCCCGGCTCGCTGCTGTCGGCCATTGCCGGTTGGCTGACTGCTACGGTGGTGGCGCCGCCTAGCGTGGTCGCGGCTGGGACGATGGCCAACACCTGGCGCAGGAAGCGCCGCCTGGGCTCTTTATCTTGTGACATGAGTATCCTTTGGACGTGGGATTTGACGAGGGCAATGCAGGATGCTGGCGCGAGCGGCGCGGCAAGGATGAACGCTCCCCTGCGCGCCGAACGGACGCACTCTCTTGTTGTTATGGTGAGACTGCCTGAGCAGCGGCTACGGGCACCGCTGCTCAGGTGGATGAAACAGTTCGGCAGGGCGTCGGCCCTGCCTTGCTTCAAGACTTCAGGACTTCAGGACTTCAGGCCAGCACTTCGCCGAAGAAGGCCTGCAATGCAACCGCGGCGCGTTCTGCCGTCTGGCGGTGGTAGAAGAAGCCGGGGTGGTTGGCATCCGGATCGGTGAAGGAGTGGCCCGCCTGGCCATAGTTGACCAGTTGCCAGTCAACCTTGAGGGCGCTCATCTCGTCGATGAAGCCATTGACCTGATCGCGCGGCACCGAGGGATCCTGCACGCCGTGCAGCACCAGGATCGCACCCTTGACCTTGCTCCCGCCCGGGGCCGGGGTATCGAGCGCACCGTGCAGCGACACCGTGCCGCGCACGTCCGCACCATCACGCGCCAGTTCCAGCGCAGCGGTGCCGCCGAAGCAGAAACCGCTGGCGCCCAGCTTGCCGGCATCGAGCTTGACGAAGGTCTGCTCGCGCAAGACCTTCAGCACGCCGTGCATGCGCTTGCGCAGTTCGGCGCGATCCTTCTTCAGCGGGATGATGGCGGCCAGGGCTTCGTCCGGATTGGTCGGGCGCAGGCTCTTTCCGAACACGTCGGCCACCAGGATGGCATGGCCGGCGCCGATGGTAGTGGCGGCGATTTCCAGCGCCTGCTGGCGCAGGCCGAAATAGTTGGGGACGGTCAGCACGCCCGACACCGGCGGCTGTGCCTTGTTGTAGAGCAGGACGCTTTCGTAATCGATGCCATCGGCGCTATGGGCGATGGTCTCGATGCCGAGATCGGTGGCGGGGATGCCGAGCTTCTCGGCGATGGCGGCGGTGTTCCAGGACGTGGACATAGATGGAGGCTCCTTTGGTTGGCAAACGCCGCCCGGCGTGGAGACCGGGCGGCGTTCAGGAAACTTTTGTTTGGCGCGAAGATGAACCACACGGTCAATCGGTGCGGCATGGCCGTGCTGTTTCCAGCTCAGCCATGCCCTTGCCTTGACCGTGTTCGGGCAGCAATGTTCGCACAAACAGTGCATTTCTGCAGAAGGTCAGACCAGTGAAGCTCGAACAAATGCGAGGCCGGTCCCTACAACATCCATACAAGCAGCGTGGTGATCAGCGACAACTTGACTTTTACTTGCGAGCAATGGATTCTTGCCCGACCCCATCGGCAGACCTCTTCCATACAACGACCAATACAAGAGCTTCCATGAACGATCATTCTGACTTGCCTGAATCTTCCCTTCCCTCGCCTTCCGTTCCGGCGGCGCCCGGCAATTTCGCGACCGCCCTGCGTGACTCGGCCGACCACAGTGCACCGCAGGCCTTTACCTTCAGCGGACGCGGCTCCGAATATTTCCGCATCTGGATCGTCAACCTGCTGCTGTCGATCGTCACGCTGGGCATCTATTCGGCCTGGGCCAAGGTGCGTCGGCTGCGCTACTTCTACGACAACACCTCGGTGGCCGGGGCCAGCTTCGACTATCACGGCAACCCCGTCGCCATCCTCAAGGGACGCATCCTGGCCGTCGTGCTGATCGTGGTGTACCAGATCGCCGGCTACATCAACCTCCTGCTGGGCCTGATAGCCGCGCTGGCCTTGATGCTGGCCAGTCCCTGGCTGATCTGGCGCAGCCTGCAGTTCAAGCTCTACAACACCAGCTATCGCGGCATCCGCTTCGGTTTTCGCGGCAGCTTCGGCGGCGCATTCAAGAACTTCCTGCTGTGGCCCATGATGTCGGGTTTCAGCCTGGGCCTGTTGATGCCGATGGCGGCGCAGCGCTTCAAGCGCTTCCAGCACAATGAAGCGCGCTTCGGTGCCACCCACTTTTCCTTCCACGGTTCGGTCGGCGCGTTCTATCTGGCCTTCGCGGCCGGTATCGGCGGCTGGATCGCCGGCTCGGTGCTCATCGTGGTCGGCTTTGGCGGCGTGGCACTGTTCCAGTCGGTGCAGTCGGGTGCGGGCTCGATCGCCGCGTTCGGGCTGATGTTGTTCGCCCTGTATGCCTGGTCTTTCCTGATCATTCCGCTGTGGATCACGCTGCTGCAGAACCTGGTGTGGAACAACACGCGCCTGGGTGAGCATCGCTTCGAAAGCCGCATGCGCTGGGGCCGCACCGCCATCATCCTGCTCACCAACGTGCTCGGCATCGCCTTCACGCTGGGGCTGTTCACCCCCTTCGCGCAAATCCGCATGATGCGCTACCGCATCGAGTCGGTGACGCTGCTGCCGGCGGGTAGCCTGGATGACTTCATCGCTTCCAGCGAGTCGCCCGGCTCGGCCACCGGTGAAGGCCTGGGCGACCTGCTCGACTTCGACCTGTCGATGTAAGCCATGACGGTCTCCGCTTCCTACTACGATGGCAAGACGTCAAAGCGTTACCAGGTGACGCTGGACGTCAGCGATGGCATGGCCCAGGTGCGCGGCGAGGTGGAGCGGGACTGTCCGATCGCCCAATTGCGCGTCTCCGAGCGCCTGAACCGGGCAGCGCGCAAGGTCAGCTTCCCTGACGGTGCCTATCTGGAAATCATCGATGGGGCGGCCTTCAGCGCCTTACTGCATGAAACCGGCCACCGGGATTCACTGGTGGTCCGCTTGCAGCAAAGCTGGCGGCATGCGCTGGCGGCATGCGCGGCGCTGGTCGCGGTGGTGGTACTGAGCTACCTGTACCTGCTGCCGCTGGCCGCGCAGGGCATCACGGCCATCCTGCCGGTGGCGGTGGATCGCCAGGTCGGTCAAGGTACGCTGGACTTCCTCGACCAGCACGTATTGGCCCCCAGCAAGCTCGACGCCCAGCGGGCCAAGGGCATCACGTCGCGCTTTCGTGCCCTGACCGCGCCGATGGCGGATGCGCCCGACTACCAGATCGTGTTCCGCAAGAGCCGCATCGGTCCCAACGCCTTCGCCCTGCCCTCGGGCCAGATCGTGGTCACCGATGAGATCGTGCAGCTGCTTGATGATGATGACGCCCTCATGGGTGTGCTGGCCCATGAACTGGGGCATGTGCACCGGCGCCACCTGATGCGGCGGCTGATCCAGAGTTCGGCCATCGCGGCCACGGCCACCTTGCTGTTCGGCGATGTCTCGGCGGTCCTGGCCAACATCCCGACGGTCTTGCTGGATCTGAAGTATTCACGCGATATCGAACGCGAGGCCGATGATTACGCCATCGCCATGTTCAAGGCCAATGGCCTGCCGCGCCAGAAACTGGCGCTGGTGTTCGAGAAACTGGAAGACATGGGCAAGAGCAAGGACAGTCCGGCAGCACGTTACCTGTCCAGCCATCCGGCCAATGAAGAACGTATCGCGCACATCCTCGGTGCCCGCTGAGCGCAAGTACTGCCTGCAATAAAAAACCCGGTGCGCAGGCGCGCACCGGGTTTCCGCCATGAAACTGTCGCACGTCTGATGTCCCGACTAACCCGGGCTCTCGTTTCCTTCCACCAGTGCCTTGAGCGAATCCAGCACCAGTCCGTTGCTGCGGATCCAGTCCTGGCCACTGCGTTCGCTGATCACATCATCCTGGTCCGGCGAGGACAGATCGATGATCTCGCTCTCCAGCGATTCGATCGAGAGCGCCGTCGTAAACGCCTTGACGACCGGCTTGGTCAGGTCCTTGTGATTCTGGCGAATCACCAGCGCTGTGCGGCCTGAACGCAGCTTGACGATGGATCCGATGGGATAGATGCCCAGCGTCTTGACGAAGGTCAGGAAGATGGGGCGATCAAAGTGGCCGCTCCAGCTGGCCATGCGAGCCAGCGATTCGGCCGGATCCCAGGCGGATTTGTAGGTGCGGTCGGAGGTGATGGCGTCATAGACGTCACACACCGCCGCCATGCGCGAATACAGATCGATCTGGTTGCCCTGCTGACGCCCCGGATAGCCGGTGCCATCGATCTTTTCGTGATGATGCAGGCAGACGTTGAGCACATAATCCGGCACCCCCGCGAAGCCGCTCAGGTATTCATAGCCCAGCGTGGGATGGCGCTGGATGATGCGGAATTCCTGATCGGTCAGCTTGCCGGGCTTGTTGAGCACGTCGAGCGGAATGAAGGCCTTGCCCACATCGTGCAGGTAGCCGGCCAGTCCGGCTTCCTTGCAGGCCGTATTGTCCATGCCCAGCGTGCGTGCCAGTGCCACCATCATGGTGCAGACGGCAATGGAATGCAGGTAGGTGTATTCGTCGGCGCGCTTCAAGCGGATGATGCTGAGCAGTGCATTCGAGTTGCGCGTGACCGAGGCGGCGATTTCTTCCACCAGGTCCTGGCATTGCGCGACATCCAGGGTCTTGCCCAGGCGCGCCTGCCGGAACATCTGCTGCGTCGATACCTTGGCGCTCTCGTAGAGCCGCAGGGCTTCGCTCAGTTCGTTGCGATACTCGTCCTCTGGCGTGAGCGGCACCGGCTCCACACCCGGTTCTGCGCCCACGTCCACTGCTTCGATGGCGCTACCCGGAATGACATCCCGGCCCAGCGAGACGTCGATCCAGCAGAACTCGAAGCCGGCGCTGCGGGCGCGGCTGACGTCTGCGGCCTGCTCGATCAGGAACTTGCTGCGCCAGAACGGATTGTCGATCCAGGGGCCATCAAAGCCGGAAAAATACATGCCCACGGCCAAGTCGTTGACGCTGATTTTTTTGAGTTGTGTCATCTGAGCCTGAGTGAAGTTGCTCCACCGCGACATCGCCGCGGCTTGTGTCCCGACTCTATTACATCTTCAGCGCCTTGATTAGCGGGAAATTCCTGATGACACTCGTTAGAGAAACGATGCAATCTCCAAAACGTGCAGTGTTGTCCGTGCAGACAAAGAAAAACCCGGGGCGCTGGCGCGGCCCGGGTCGGCAGGTGAGGCAGGCGTGACGAGTCAATGACTCGCGATGTCAGTGACGCTGCTCTTCCTGCGACATGCTCGACAAGCCCGAATACAGGCTGCAGCAATGCGGCGCACCGCGGTGCGAACCGGTGTCGAGTTCACTGGAGTCATTGAGAAAATCAACCAGCTTGCGATAGAGTTGTGCGAAGTAGTTCATGACTTACCCCCTTTCACTATTGACTGATGGCAGGCTCCCGAAGGTTTTCTGCCAGTGCCGGTCTGTCCATGGTGTTGACTCATACGGCCGGCACGAACCGTATAAATTGTTTATATCATTTATTCTAGGTGCATGCAGGCCGCGCGTCTATCAGGATTTCTCTGACATGGCTGTGGTTGTTGCGCGTAATCATCACTTCAGCTAACCCTACAAGCAGCCTGCCTGCACCTTCAGCCATGTCCGGAAAGCCGCCATGGCAGCGGTTTGCGGGCGTGACTTCAAGCGCGTGAGCCAGTAGGCACCGAGCACGATGCGCTGTTCGAAGGGGCAGACCAGCCGCCCCTGCCGCAATTCGCGCTCGAACATCATCACCGGCAACAGCGCCACGCCGGCCTCCTGCGCAGCCGCTTCAGCCAGCGCCAGCGAGGAGTCGAACACGAAGCCGCGCAAGGGCGGGCAAGGCGCAGCGGCGGCCGCAAACCAGCGGTGCCACTCGTCACTGCGATAGGACCGCAGCAGCGTCTCGGCCGCCAGGTCGGAGGGCGTGCGCAAGCGCGCGGCAATCTCCGGTGCGCACATGGGTGCCAGTGGCGCTTCGAACAGACGTTCAGCCTCGGTGCCATGCCATGCACCATCGCCAAAACGGATCGCATAATCGAGTCCCTCTCCGGCCAGGTCGACACGGTTGTTGTTGGTGAGCAGGCGCAGGTCGACGAAGGGATGCTGCTGCTGGAATTCGCGCAGGCGCGGCATGAGCCAACCCACGGCGAACGTTCCGACCACGCCGACGGTGAGCACCTCGCGGCGCCGGCCATCTTCGAACTGGGCCAGCACGTCGGCGATGCGCCCGAAGGATTGCGCCACCACCGGCAGCAGCGCCAGCCCTTCGTCGGTGAGGGCCAGGCCGCGTGGCAGGCGACGGAACAGGGTCACGCCCAGCCGCTGCTCCAGGTTCTTGACCTGCATGCTCACGGCGGTCTGGGTCACGCTCAATTCCTCGGCGGCCCGCGTGAAGGAGAGATGGCGGGCCGAGACTTCGAAGGCGCGCAAGGCATTGAGGGGCAGGTACATGAACACTCCAGGCATCAGTTTTTCTTGGGCTTGCGTCCAATTATCGTGAATTGTGAGCACCGCGACTACTGCCTATGATGCAGCCCTGTTGCCATCATTCATCGAGGAGTATCCATGTCTGGACGACGTCATTTTCTGTCCGTCGCCGCGCTGGCCAGCGCCGGCCTGATCAGCCGCAGCTGGGCGGCCAGCCTGCAAGGCGCAAGTAAAACTGTGGACTCATCCGCACTGACCGCCACGCTGTCGCGGCTGGAGGCCGATATCGGCGGACGTCTGGGCGTGTCGCTGGTCGATACCGCCGGCGGCCGCCACTGGGGTTATCGTGCCGATGAGCGCTTCCCCATGTGCAGTACCTTCAAGTTCCTCGCGGCGGCCGCCGTGCTGCGTCGCGTGGACGAGGGCAAGGAGCAGCTGGCGCGCCGTATCGTCTATCGCCAGCAGGACCTGGTGCCCTACTCGCCCACCACCGGCAAGCACACCGGCGGGGATGGCCTGTCGCTGGCACAGCTGTGCGAGGCCGCCATCACTCTTTCGGACAACACCGCCGCCAATCTCATGCTGGAGAGCATGGACGGCCCTGCCGGCATGACGCGCTTCGTGCGGTCGCTGGGCGATGAACTGACCCGGCTGGATCGCAATGAGCCCACGCTCAACGAAGCCGTTCCCGGCGACCCGCGCGACACCACCACTCCGGCCGCGATGACTGCCGACCTGCGCCAGCTGGTGCTGGGCAATGCGCTGACGCCGGCCTCGCGCCAGCAGCTTGCGCAATGGCTGGTGGCCAACCAGACTGGCGACAAGCGCGTGCGCGCCGGCCTGCCCAAGGGCTGGAAGGTCGGCGACAAGACCGGGACGGGACGGCTGGGCACGGCCAACGATGTGGGTGTGGTGTGGACAGAGAAAGGCGCACCGCTGCTGTTTGCGGTGTATCTCACCGAAAATGCGGCCACCGATGCCCGGCGTGATGCGGTGCATGCAGAAGTGGGCCGCCTGATCGGTCAGCTCATGACGTAAAAAGTTGCTGCTGTTCAGTTGGCAAAGCTGAACGAAACTGCACCGATCCCCTCCAGCGCACCCTCGATCTGCCGCCCTGCGCGTGCAAGCTGCAGCCCGGTGCAGGAGCCGGTCGTGATGACCTGCCCCTGGCACCAGGACTGGCCACGGCGCGCGCAATGCAGCGCCAGCCAGCCCAGCATGGGCCACAGGTCAGCCGGGTTGCCGCCCGTGTTGCGGGTGATTTCCTGGCCATCGATGTGCAGGCTGGCCGCGATCTGGCGCAACGAGAGCGTAGCCGGTAGCGGCTGGGCGGCACCGATGATCAGGGCACCGTGGCTTTGCAGGTCGGCCATGCCGGCCCACGGGTTGGTACAGGGCGGATGACCGAGGCGCGTCTCCACCACTTCAATGGCCGGCAGGATGGCGTCAAAGACCGTGCGCAACTCGGCCTCATCCGGCACTTGATCGCCGGGATGGTAATCACGCCCGACCCGCAAGGCCAACTCCACCTCCAGACCGCGCATGCGCCATTGCGGCCCGCGCAATGGCGCCCCCGAGGCCAGTACGCCGGAGGCCGGCAGCGGCGCACAAGCTGGCAGGCTGCCATCCCCCTTGCTACCGACCTTCCAGCCCCCGATCGGCCCCAGGCGTTGCAGTTGAGCGTCCTGCACGGCGTAGGCGATCTCGGCATCGCCGACGGCCAGGCGACGCCAGTCCAGGGCCAGGCCACTGTGGCGGGCGTCGAGCAGGAGTTGGGTGGCGGCGTCGATATGCATGCGGGAATTCTCCGAAACAGAAAGGAAGGCAGCGCGCATTGTACTGGCTGCCAAGGCGCTGTCCAGCTTCCGGACTGCCCTGCCCGAGAGTGGCATCTC
>NZ_DBIC01000366.1:0-3403 GCF_002296545.1 Herbaspirillum sp. UBA812
GCGGTGGACGCCAAGATCGTCGGCCCCGCCTTCAAGGAAGTGGCCAAGAAATACGCCGGCCAGAAGGATGCCGAAGCCAAGCTGACCCAGAAGGTCCTCAACGGCGGTAGCGGTGTCTGGGGCGCGGTAGCGATGCCGGCCAACAAGGGCCAGGTGACCGAGGCTGAGGCGCGTGAGCTGGTCAAGTGGGTGCTGAGCCTGAAGTAAGCGTCAGCAAACCGCCATGAAAAAAAGGAGACCGAGGTCTCCTTTTTCTTTTCCTTCCCCTGGTTGCGGCAGTACTTCTACAAGCAAAACAGATATTGAGTGATTGTAATCGTTCGATTACAATCGTTGCATGTACATCACTCGCACGCTTCCCCAATTTACTGACTGGCTGCAAGGCATCAAGGATGATGCAAGCCGCGCGGTCATCGCAGCCAGAATCAAAAGGCTGGAGCGGGGGCTGATCGGTGATGCAGAATCCGTTGGTGATGGTGTCTCCGAACTACGCATTCATTTTGGCTCCGGTTGGCGGGTGTATTACACCCAACGCGGCCGTCATATCATCATCTTGTTGGCAGGAGGTTCTAAAAGAACGCAGGCGAGTGATATCAAGCGAGCCAAGGCCTTGGCAGCATTGCTTGACTAACAGAGGGAAGAAAAATGACCAAACGTATAAAGATTGCAGAGCTGGCAGACTTCGACGCTGCTCCGTTTCTGAACAGCGAGGAAGCTATTGCAGCTTACCTGACCGATATTCTTGCTGCCAATGATGCCGGCCTCCTGGCAGCGGCACTTGGCGATATTGCCCGTGCCAGGGGCATGAGCGAAATTGCGCAGGCCGCCGGGATTACCCGAGAGGCGCTCTACAAGGCCTTAAGACCTGGTAGCGCGCCTCGTTTCGATACCGTCAACCGGGTGTGTGCAGCGCTGGGGGTAAGACTGGTGGCCCAGCCGATTGGTAGCTGAGCGCACGGATACGTAGCACACATCGGTTACGGATTTACTTCAACCACTCCCTGATCCGCCGGCTCAACACTTCGCAACTGATCCCATACCGGTCATGCAAGGTCGGCAGCGCCCCCGCATCGAGGAAGGCGTCCGGCAAGCCGGCCATCTGGAAGCCCGCCGGCTGCACCCGGTGGCGCATCAGCGTGGTGGCAACGATCTCGCCCAGGCCGCCGATGACCGAATGGTTCTCGGCCACCACCACCAGACGGTTCTTCTTGCTGACCTGCTCCACCACCGTGGCTTCGTCAAAGGGTTTGATGGTCGGGCAGTGCAGCACGCCCACGCTGACGTTGTCGGCTTCCAGCGCCTTGGCCACTTCCAGCGCGCGCATGGTCATGAAGCCGCTGGAGATGATGAGCACGTCGTTGCCATCGCGGATTTCTTTGGCTTTGCCCAGCTCGAACTTGTAGTCGTATTCATCCAGCACCAGCGGCACGTTGCCGCGCGCCAGGCGCATGTAGACCGGGCCCTGGTGCGCCGCGATCTGCGGCACCGCCTGTTCCAGGTCCAGCGCATCGCAGGGGTCGACGATGGTCATGCCCGGAATGGCGCGCATCATCGCCAGGTCTTCGGTGGCCTGGTGACTGGGGCCGTAACCGGTAGTCAGGCCGGGCAGGGCGCAGCAGATCTTTACGTTCAGGTTTTCTTCGGCGATCACTTGATGGATGAAGTCATACGCACGACGTGTGGCAAAGACCGCATAGGTGGTGGCGAAGGGCACCAGTCCCTCTTTGGCCATGCCACCAGCGGCGGCCATGAGCAACTGCTCGGCCATGCCCATCTGGAAGAAGCGCTCGGGATACGCCCTCTGGAACAGGTGCAGGTCGGTGTACTTGGCCAGGTCAGCGGTGAGGCCCACGATTTCGGGGCGGTCCGCAGCGTATTCCACCAGGGCCTTGCCGAACGGGGCCGCCTGCACGCGCTGCCCCTCGGCGGCGATGGAGGCGATCATGGCCGAAGTGGTCAGGCGCGGTTTCTTCTCTGCGACGGTGTTCATGCTTGGCTTCCTTGTTGATAAGACTGGTCGAGGATGGACAGCGCCTGCTGCCATTCGGGCGGATCGACACGGATGAAGTGGTTCTTCTCGCGCTGCTCCAGGAAGGGCACGCCCTTGCCCATCAGGGTATCGAACAGGATCACGCGCGGCTTGGCGTCCTTGAGGTGGCGGGCATTGTCGAAGGCCCGCACCACGGCGGCCAGGTCATTGCCATCGACCCGCTGCACGTACCAGCCGAAGGACGCCCACTTGTCGGCCAGCGGCTCAAAGCCCATCACCTTGCTGGAAGGACCATCGGCCTGCTGGTTGTTGATGTCGACCAGGCAGATCAGGTTGCCCAGCTGGTGGTGGGCGGCGCCCATGGCGGCTTCCCAGGTCGAGCCCTCATCCAGCTCGCCATCGGACATGGAGTTGTAGACGAAGGCCGGATTGTGGTTGTAGCGCAGGCCCAGCGCCATGCCCACGCCGATGGCCAGGCCTTGGCCCAGCGAGCCGCCGGAGATTTCCATGCCCGGCGTATAAGTCGCCATGCCCGACATGGGCAGGCGGCTGTCATCGCTGCCGTAGGATTCCAGCTCTTCATCGGGGACGATGCCGGCCTCGATCAGGGCGGCATACAGGGCGATGGCGTAGTGCCCGTGCGAGAGCAGGAAGCGGTCGCGGCCGCTCCACTCCGGATCATCCGGGCGCAGTTGCATGGCGTGCTTGTAGGCCACGGCCAGCACGTCGGCCCAGCCCAGCGCCTGGCCGATGTAGCCCTGGCCCTGGACCTCGCCCATGCGCACGGCATTGCGGCGGATGCGGTATGCGCTTGCGCGCAGGTTTGCCAAATTGTCAGACATTGCGAGTCCTTGCTAGAGGAATGAAAACGTAAAAAATCACAGGAAGCCAATCGAGAACCACGGCACGAAGGCCACGATCAGCAGGCCCACCACCAGCGCGCCGAGATACGGCCAGATGCGCTTGACGGCAACGTCCGGATGCACGCGGCCGATGGTGCAGGCGGCGTAGTAGCCCAGGCCGAAGGGCGGCGCGAACAGGCCCACGCCCATGGAGAGGATGATGACCATGGCGTAATGCACCTCATGCACGCCGATGGCCTTGGCCACCGGGAACAGCAGCGGCGCGAACAGCACCATGGCGGGGATGCCCTCCAGCACGCTGCCCAGCACGATGAAGGCGGCGATCGACACCAGCAGGAAACCATATTTGCCACCCGGCACACTGGTCATGGCCTCGGCCAGCGCATGCGAGAAGCCCGATTGCGTCAGCGCCCACGACATGCCGGTAGCGGTGCCGATGATGAACAGGATCGCGCCCGACAAGGCGGCGGTGTCGACCAGCATCGGATAGAGCCGCTTCCAGTCGAACTGGCGATACACCAGCAGACCGGCGACCACCGAGTAGGCAATG
>NZ_DBIC01000203.1:0-16485 GCF_002296545.1 Herbaspirillum sp. UBA812
AAGCAGGACGGGCAGGAGGTCAGGATCTTGACGTCGCCGGTGAAGCCATCGGCGCGGACCTTGTCGCTGCCCTTCTTCATCTCCTCTTCCTTGCGGAAGCGGACCTGGGTCGAGACATCCGGACGCGACACACCGAAAGTACCCGACTCGCCGCAGCAGCGATCGTTCTTCTCGATCTTCTGCGCGTCCACCGTGGTGATGAGCGAGTTGACGGTCTTCAGCGGATCCTGCTGCTTCATCGGGCTGTGGCAGGGGTCGTGGTACATGTAGCGGGTACCGGTCACGCCTTCCAGCTTGACGCCCTTCTCCAGCAGGTATTCGTGGATGTCGATGATGCGGCAGCCGGGGAAGATCTTCTCGAATTCATACCCCTGCAGCTGGTCGTAGCAGGTACCGCAGGACACCACGACGGTCTTGATGTCGAGGTAGTTCAGCGTATTGGCCATGCGATGGAACAGCACGCGGTTGTCGGTGATGATCTTCTCGCCCTTTTCGAAGTCGCCGGTACCACGTTGCGGATAGCCGCAGCACAGGTAGCCCGGCGGCAGCACCGTCTGCACGCCCACATTCCACAGCATCGCTTGCGTGGCCAGGCCGACCTGCGAGAACAGGCGCTCCGATCCGCAGCCCGGGAAGTAGAACACCGCTTCCGTATCGGCCGTGGTGGTCTTGGGGTTGCGGATGATGGGGACGATCTTGTCGTCCTCGATATCCAGCAGCGCGCGCGCGGTCTTCTTGGGCAGGTTGCCCGGCATCTTCTTGTTGATGAAGTGAATCACCTGCTCCTTGACCGGCGGCTTGCCGACGGTGGCGGGCGGTTTCTGGGTCTGCTTCTTGGCAAACTTCTTCATCAGGTCGTTGCCCAGGCGCTGCGCCTTGAAGCCCCACTGCGTCATCACCTTGCGGGTGGCGTTGATGGTGGCCGGGTCGGTGGCGTTCAAGAAGAACATGGCCGCATTGGTACCGGCATTGAAGGACTTCTTGCCCATCTTGCGCAGCAGGTTGCGCATGTTCATCGAGACATCGCCGAAGTCGATATCGACCGGGCAAGGCGTGACGCACTTGTGGCAGACCGTGCAGTGGTCGGCCACGTCCTCGAACTCTTCCCAATGCTTGATGGAAACGCCACGGCGGGTCTGCTCTTCATAGAGGAAGGCTTCCACCAGCAGCGAGGTCGCCAGGATCTTGTTGCGCGGCGAGTACAGCAGGTTGGCGCGCGGCACGTGGGTCGAGCAGACCGGCTTGCACTTGCCGCAGCGCAGGCAGTCCTTGACGCTGCTGGCAATCGCACCGATGTCGCTCTGCTGCATGATCAGCGATTCGTGGCCCATCAGACCGAACGAAGGCGTGTAGGCGTTGGACAGGTCCGCTTCCATGCCGGGCAGGTTCAGGAGCTTGCCCTTGTTGAAGCGGCCTTCCGGGTCCACGCGCTTCTTGTATTCGCGGAATTCGCCGATCTCGTCTTCGGTCAGGAATTCCAGCTTGGTGATGCCGATGCCGTGCTCGCCCGAGATCACGCCATTGAGCGAACGGGCCAGCTTCATGATGCGCGCCACGGCGACGTGGGCATCCTGCAGCATTTCGTAGTGGTCGGAATTGACCGGGAGGTTGGTGTGCACGTTGCCATCACCCGCGTGCATGTGCAGGGCCACGAAGACGCGGCCGCGCAGCACGCGCTTGTGGATGGCCTGGCATTCTTCCAGGATCAGCTTGAAGGCCGCGCCCGAGAAGATCTGGCGCAATTGCGCCCGCACTTCCTGCTTCCAGGAAATGCGCACGGTGCGGTCCTGCACCACGTGGAAGACGGCGGCTTCGGGCTGGTCGATCAGGCGCTGCTCGAACACCGGCAGCATCTTTTCCAGACCCAGTGCGGCCAGTTCTCCCTTGGCTTCACCCAGCGGCTTGTCCAGGTTGGCCAGCAGGTAGGACCAGCGTGCGTGGGTCTGCTCCAGCAGACTCTCGGCCTGGTGGACGCGGTCTTCCAGCATTTCGGCGGCGGGGATGTCGTCACCCTCGGCGTCGTCGCTCTTGCCCAGCGGCAGGTTGCCCTTGACGAAGAAGCTGTCCAGTTCGGCCAGCAGTTGCAGCTTGTTCTTGATCGACAGCTCGATGTTGATGCGCTCGATGCCGTCGGTGTATTCGCCCATGCGGTTCAGCGGGATCACCACGTCCTCGTTGATCTTGAAGGCATTGGTGTGCTTGGCGATGGCCGCCGTGCGCGAGCGGTCCAGCCAGAATTTCTTGCGCGCTTCCGGGCTCACGGCCACGAAGCCTTCACCCACGCGGTTGTTGGCCATGCGGATGACTTCCGAAGCGGCAGCGGCGACGGCATTCTCGTCGTCACCGACGATGTCGCCGATGAGCACCATCTTGGGCAGCACGCCGCGCTTGGACTTGGTGGCATAGCCGACCGCGCGCAGGTAGCGCTCGTCCAGGTGTTCCAGGCCGGCCAGGATGGCACCGCCCTTTTTGGTTTCGGCGTCGAGGTAATCCTTGATTTCGACGATCGAGGGAATCGCATCGCGCGCCTGGCCGAAGAATTCCAGGCAGACCGTGCGGGTCTGCTTGGGCATCTTGTGCAGGATCCAGCGAGCCGATGTGATCAGGCCGTCACAGCCTTCCTTCTGCACGCCGGGCAGACCCGAGAGGAATTTGTCGGTGACGTCCTTGCCCAGGCCTTCCTTGCGGAATTTCTTGCCGGAGATTTCCAGGATCTCGGTCTTGAAGACTTCGGTCTTCTGGCCCTTTTCGCCGGGATGCGACCACTCCAGCTTGAAGCGTGCCACTTCGACGTCGTGGATCTTGCCCAGGTTGTGGTCCAGGCGGGTCACTTCCAGCCAGTCACCCTGCGGATCGACCATGCGCCAGCTGGCCAGGTTGTCCAGCGCAGTGCCCCACAGCACGGCCTTCTTGCCGCCGGCGTTCATGGCGACGTTGCCGCCGATGCAGGAGGCTTCGGCCGAAGTCGGGTCCACCGCGAAGACGAAGCCGGCCTTTTCAGCCGCATCCGAGACGCGCTTGGTGACCACGCCGGCACCCGAGTAGATGGTGGCGTAGGGCTTGTCCAGGCCGGGCAGGATTTCCATCTCGACCGCGCCCAGCTGTTCCAGTTTTTCGGTATTGATGACGGCCGACATGGGCGTCAGCGGAATGGCGCCACCGGTGTAGCCGGTGCCGCCGCCGCGCGGGATGATGGTCAGGCCGAGTTCGATACAGGCCTTGACCAGGCCGGCCATCTCGTCTTCGCTGTCCGGGGTCAGCACCACGAAGGGGTACTCGACGCGCCAGTCGGTGGCGTCGGTCACGTGGGAGACGCGCGAGAGGCCGTCGAACTTGATGTTGTCCTTGGCGGTATAGCGGCCCAGGACCTTGGTGGCGCGCTTGCGCAGGTCATAGGTCTGGCGGAATTCTTCGGCGAAGTCGCCGATGGCCTTGCGGGCCGCCTTCAGCAAGGCTTCCACGCTGGCGCTGCGGCGCTGGGCCTCGGCGTCGCCGGATTCGGCCAGGTCGGTGGCCAGGCGGCGCTTGTCGACTTCGCTCAGGCGGTGGTTCAGCGCCTCGATCAGGGCGGCGCGGCGCTTGGGGTTGTCCAGCAGGTCGTCCTGCAGATAAGGATTGCGGCGGACCACCCAGATATCGCCCAAAACTTCATACAGCATGCGCGCCGAACGGCCGGTCTGGCGCTTGCCGCGCAGCTCGTCCAGCAGGGACCAGGAGGCTTCGCCCAACAACCGGATCACGATCTCGCGATCGGAGAAGGAAGTGTAGTTGTAAGGGATTTCGCGCAAGCGCGGTGTCGCTGCGCCATGCGGCGCGTCTGTAAGCAAAGCCTGGATCTGTGCGGGGGCGTTCATCGATGTATGAGGTAAATCTGCTGCCGGAGGTGCATTTTAGCCTATTGGCAAAACTCGCGATGGCCGGACCCGGGTTTTGGGCGCGCTTGCATGAGCTTTGAGAGACCTTATGCGGCGGATCGGCGACGTTTGCAGCGAGCAGCGCGGCAATAGCCTCCACCAATTGGATTCATAATAACAATCAATTTCTAAAAGTCGATTGCTAAAATCTATAATTCGTCTCAACCACTCAGCCATCAGGGACATGCCCTGACCCATCCCGCCAAGGAGGCCCCATGTTGCAAACCCTGATGACCGAATTCCTGGAAAACCTGGCCATTACCCTGGCCGACTATGCGCAATGCAAGGCCTGACCGGGCCGCGACGACGCTACAAGGAGATCACCATGCATACCGCCATCCTCAACGAAGACACGGGCCTGACCATGAAGCTCAAGACCCGCCACCTGGCCGTGCTGGGCGTGACGGCGACCTTCCTGGCGATCCGCCTGATCGAGAATCTGGTGCCGACTTTGGCAGGATGATTCACCTGCCTCCCGGAACCCCTGCCACGGCGCCCTTGCGGCGCCGTTTTGCTTCATCTTTTCAGGAATTTACGCCAGCCAGCTGCCCAGCTTGTGCCAGAAGCCATCCGGCACGTTCAACAGCAGCCAGGTCATGAGCACGTAGCGGATGAACTTGCCGATGGCCATATAGAACACCGAAGGCCAGAACGGCAGCCGCAGCCAGCCGGCCAGGGTGCAAATGGGATCGCCGATGCCGGGCAGCCAGGCCAGCAGCATGGTCTTGGCACCGAAGCGCTCCAGCCAGTGGAACCAGCGCGAGGAGCGCTCCTTGGCAAAGGCCTGCTTGGCCCCATAGCCCATCCAATAGTCGACGATACCGCCCAGGGTGTTGCCGAGGGTGGCCACCAGGATCACCGGCCAGAACATCTCCGGACTGGCCTTGATGACGGCAAACACCGCCGGTTCAGAACCCAGCGGCAGCAGGGTGGCCGAAATGAAGCTGATCAGGAACACCGAGGTCAGGCCGACGGTAGGAATGGCGAGGATATTGAGCAGCCAGAGGACGGCGGATTCGATCATGCAGGAGGCAGGTAGGTGGAATCGGCTGGCCGCAGCCAGGAGGGAAACTTGCCACCCGTCAAGCCGGTGTGGTGGCGCAGCGTGCATTCTAGCTGGTGCCACCGGGCCTGAATTCAAGAAGTGAAGAAAGATTCAGCTCCATACCCGCCAGAATACGCGCTTGCAGCGGCCCCGGTGCGGTCCTTTATAATGCCCAGTTCCCCTGGCCCGGACCGGTGACCTGCCAGCCCGGCCCAGGAGGAAATCCCCAGCGGCTTACCCAGCCTTGATTCCTTTTACCCAGATTGCGATATGACCGCGCCTGAACCCGCTGCTGCTCGCCTGACTTCACTTCATTGATGACCAACATGAGTAACGATTATCTTAAAAAGATCCTGACCGCCCGCGTCTACGACGTCGCCCAAGAAACCCCGCTGGAACTGGCGAATACGCTGTCGCAAAGGATTGATAATCGAATTTACTTCAAGCGTGAAGACATGCAGAGCGTGTTCAGCTTCAAGCTGCGCGGCGCCTACAACAAGATGGCCCACCTGACGCCGGCGCAACTGAAGCGCGGCGTCATCTGCGCCTCGGCCGGCAACCACGCCCAGGGCGTGGCGCTCTCCGCAGCCCGCCTGGGCTGCCGCGCCGTGATCGTCATGCCCACCACCACCCCGCAGGTGAAGATCGACGCCGTCAAGGCGCGCGGCGGTGAAGTGGTGCTCTTCGGCGACTCCTTCACCGATGCCTACGAACACGCCTTGACGCTGGAAAAGAAGCAGAAGCTGACCTTCGTCCACCCCTTCGACGATCCCTACGTGATCGCCGGCCAGGGCACGGTGGGCATGGAAATCCTGCGCCAGCACCCGGACCCGATCCACGCCATCTTCGTGGCCATCGGCGGCGGCGGCCTGATCGCGGGCGTGGCCTCCTACGTCAAGGCAGTGCGGCCGGACATCAAGATTATCGGCGTACAGACCACCGACTCCGACGCCATGGCGCGCAGCCTGAAAGCCGGCCGCCGCGTGGCCCTGCCGGACGTGGGCCTGTTCTCGGATGGCACGGCGGTCAAGCTGGTAGGTGAAGAAACCTTCCGCATCGCCAAGGAGCTGGTGGACGAAGTCATCATCGTCGACACCGATGCCGTCTGCACCGCCATCAAGGACATCTTCCAGGACACCCGCAGCATCGTCGAACCCGCCGGCGCGCTGGCCGTGGCCGGAGCCAAGGCCTATGTGGAACGTGCCAAGGCCAGCAAGAAGCCGATCAAGGGCGAGTCCCTCGTCACCATCGCCTGCGGTGCCAACATGAACTTCGACCGCCTGCGCTTCGTGGCCGAAATGGCGGACAACGGCGAGGCCCGTGAAGCGGTCTTCGCCGTCACCATTCCCGAAGAACGCGGCAGCTTCCGCCGCTTCTGTGAAACCGTGGGCCCGCGCAACGTCACCGAATTCAACTACCGCATCAGCGATGCCAAGGCGGCGCATGTGTTCGTCGGTATCCAGGTATCGGCAGCGGATGAAGCAGGCAAGATCGCGCGCAATTTCGAGAAGGCAGGATTTGGCGTGCTGGACCTGACCCATGATGAACTGGCCAAGGTCCACATCCGTCACCTGGTGGGGGGCAAGAGTGAACTGGCGGGCGATGAACTGCTGTATCGCTTTGAATTCCCGGAACGTCCGGGCGCGTTGATGAAGTTCCTTTCCAGCATGAACCCGGGCTGGAACATCAGCCTGTTCCACTACCGCAACCAGGGCGGCGATGTCGGCCGCATCCTGATCGGTGTGCAAGTGCCGAAGAAGGAAATGAAGGAATTCCGCGCCTTCCTGGCCCAGCTGGGCTATCGCCACTGGGACGAAACGAAGAACCCGCTGTACAAGCTCTTCCTCGGCTGATCAACGCCGACGCCGCGCGCCGTTTCCCCGGCGCGCGGCGGCAACATCACAGAACGTCACCCGCAGCACCGCAGGAGTATTCATATGGACCACACCAACCCGCCCGCATCCACCGTCGGCCATTCGCCGGAAAGTTCACCCCTGGGCAAGAGTTCGGAATATCCGACCCATTACGATCCCAGCCTGCTGTTCCCGATTCCGCGCGCGCCCAAGCGCGCCGAATTGCAGATCAGCGGTACCCTGCCCTTCTTCGGCGTGGACCTGTGGACGGCCTATGAAATCTCCTGGCTGAACCTGCGCGGCAAACCCCAGATCGCCATCGCCACCTTCATGGTGCCGGCCGATTCGCCCAACATCATCGAGTCGAAGTCCTTCAAGCTGTATCTGAACTCCTTCAACCAGGAGCGTCTGGAAAGCGCCGACCAGTTGATCGACAAGATGCGCACCGACCTCTCGGCCGCCGCAGGTGCCAGCGTGCAGGTGACGCTGACCGAATCCTCGCAGTTCGGGCAGATGCAGTTTGGTGAACTCTCCGGCCTGCTGCTGGACCGGCTCGATGTGGAAATCGAACCGGCCACCGGCGCGGCCCATCCCGATGGCAGCCTGCTGCGTGCCAATACCGACGAAGCCACCGTGGAAGAAACCCTGGTATCGCACCTGCTCAAGTCCAACTGCCCGGTGACCAGCCAGCCCGACTGGGGCAGCGTGCAAATCCAGTACGTGGGCGCGCCCATCGACCAGGAGCGGCTGCTGAAGTACATCATCGGCTTCCGCGAACACAATGAATTCCACGAGCAATGCGTGGAACGCATCTTCACCGACATCCTGCGCCACTGCAAACCGCAGAAACTGGCGGTCTACGCTCGCTACACGCGGCGCGGCGGGCTGGACATCAATCCCTGGCGCAGCAATTTCTCCAGCGCCAAGCCGCCTTCGCAACTGCGCAACGCGCGCCAGTAAGCGTCGACAATTCATCCCTGCAGGCTGTTCTCCGTGGTGCCAACACCACGGAGTGTCAGCAAATTGTTACAAAATCTTGCACCCAGCGGTGTCGTTGTCCCGTGGGGACAGCCATGGCCGCCATGATTTGGTAACATCTTGCGCTTCAGCAAGATCCACCTGGCGGGATATTTTTGCCACGATGGCAGTCCACACCAGCTGTGGATGAGCTGGCCGGCGACTCGCCTTTTGCCTGTTCCGCGGTCACCATGCCGCCTGCACATCCCCTCGCTTACCCACTTGCCGTCGCGTTTTTTTGCTTTTCCCTTCAATAACAACCATGAAAACCACCACCCAGCTCCGGTGCCAGGCCGAAACCTTCACTTTTGGCGCGATATTGCGCAAAGCCGCCCTCGTCTCTGCCGCCACCTTGGCCCTGGCCCCTGCCGCCCACGCGGAAGACAACCAGTACAGCCTCTGGCAGCAAACCAAGGACCACGCCTCCAGGATCTGGAACCAGGGCGATGACGCCATCTACCTGTCCGGCGTGGCGCACCACGGCCGCAGCACCTACAGCCGCGACAAACTCAATGAACTCAACGAACATGCCTGGGGTGCCGGTTACGGCAAGACCCTGCGCAACGAGCAGGGCAATGATGAATCCCTGTACGGCTTCGTGATCAAGGATTCGCACCGCCATCCGCAGTACATGGCCGGCTATGCCTATGAGTGGGTATTCCCGATCGCCAAGACCGGGCTGGAACTGGGCCTGGGCGGCACCGCCATGCTGATGAGCCGCCAGGATTACTTCCACAGCATTCCCTTCCCGGTGCCGCTGCCGCTGGCCTCCATCGGTACGCAGAAGGCCAAGATCATGTTCGCCTACGTGCCGCGCCTGTCGGCCAACAAGAACAATGGCGACGTGCTGCTGATCTTCGGCCGCATCGAGATGTAATGCACTTCAGCCCGCCGGTGCATGCCGGCGGGTCTGCTTTGCGGCATTCGTCCGGGCCGATGTGACCGGACAACAGATGAGCCGCCCTTTCCTGCCGCGCTTCTTTCCACACATCGTCACACATCATCGCCAACCATCACGGCGTGATATCCCTTGCGGCAACTTGTTGCCAACGATCATCGATCTTTCGTATGCAACTCGTGGCAATTCGGGGTTTTCTGCCCGAAATCCCCTCCTGTTCAGCGCTTTCAAAGCCATCCGGCATCGGCAAAGAAGCCTATAATCCTGCTCAAAGCTTCAGTCCGTAGCAATTCCATGAGCGTCATGACTAATCTCGCAAAAATCCTGTCTCCAGAAAACGTGGTTCTGGATCTGGAAGTGTCCAGCAAAAAAAGAGCTTTCGAACAAGCCGGCCTGACCTTCGAAAACAACAGCGGCATCGCGCGCTCCACCGTTTCCGAAAACCTGTTCGCACGAGAGCGTCTGGGTTCGACCGGACTGGGGCATGGCGTGGCCGTGCCGCACGGCCGCATCAAGGGCCTGAAGGCGCCGCTGGCGCTGTTCATGCGCCTGGCCGCACCGATTCCCTTCGAGTCGCCCGACGGCCAACCGGTGAAGCTGCTGGTGTTCCTGCTCATTCCCGACAACGTGACGCAGCAGCATCTGGAAATCCTCTCGGAAATCGCCGAGATGTTTTCCGACGATGCCTTCCGCAATGAACTCACCGTCGAGTCCGACCCTGCCGTGGTGCATGCCCGCATCGTGACCTGGCAGACCTCGATGGAAAAAGCCGGCTGAGGCCGGCACAATCAGGCTGCACCAAGCCGGCGGCAAGGCCGCACCCTATCCTGTGAGCAGATCCGGATCTCCATGCCCAATTATTCCGCGTTGTCGATTCAGCAGCTGTACGAAGAAAACCGTGAATCCCTGCAACTGGGCTGGTTCGCCGGCTTCCCCGGCGGCGAGCGCCTGATCTCGGGCGATGCCGTCTCGGCCTCCGACCAGGTCGGCCACCTCAACCTGATCCACCCCGGCCGCCTGCAGGTCTTCGGCCATCAGGAAATCGAGTACTACAACCGACTCTCCAACACCTCGCGCGCCTACCAGACCGCCGAACTGGTGGCCGGTGAGCCGCCTGCGTTCATCATCGCGCAAGGCCTGTCGACCCCGCCCGATATCCTGGCGGTGTGCGACGAAAAGAATATCCCGCTGTTTTCCACGCCGCTGCCGGCCGCGCAGGTGATCGATTATCTGCGCGTGTATCTCTCCAAGAAGCTGGCGCAACAGATCACCATGCACGGCGTGTTCATGGACGTGCTGGGCGTGGGCGTGTTGATCACCGGCGAATCGGGACTGGGCAAGAGCGAACTGGGTCTTGAACTGATCTCGCGCAGCCACGGCCTGGTAGCCGATGATGCAGTGGAGTTCGCGCGCATCGCGCCCAACATGATCGAGGGCCGCTGCCCGCCGCTGTTGGCCAACCTGCTGGAAGTGCGCGGTCTGGGTCTGCTGGACATCAAGGCCATCTTTGGCGAGACCGCCGTGCGCCGCAAGATGCGCCTGAAGCTCATCGTCCACCTGGTCCGCCGCAGCACGCTGGAAGAAAACTACGAACGTCTGCCGCTGGATGCGCAATACGAAGAAGTGCTGGGCCTGCCGATCCGCAAGGTGGTCATTCCCGTGGCGGCCGGCCGCAACATCGCGGTGCTGCTGGAAGCCGCCGTGCGCAACACCATCCTGCAACTGCGCGGCATCGACACCCTCAAGGAATTCATCGAGCGTCAGCGGCGCGCCATGAACGGCGAATAAGCCGGACAAGCCGGACGCAAGTTTCCCGCTCACCGGGAAAACTTTCGGTGGCACATTGGCCTACCCGTGCCGCCACGCAGGCGCGGGTGATGCGTTATGATTCCGCCATGCGAATCGTTCTGATCACCGGCATTTCCGGCTCCGGCAAATCGGTAGCACTTCACGTGCTGGAAGACGCCGGCTATTTCTGCGTCGACAATCTCCCGCCCTCCCTGCTGTGCGACCTGGTGCAGACCCGCATCAAGGAAGGTGCAAGCATGCTGGCCGTGGCCACCGATGCCCGCAGTGCCGATTCACTGGCCACGCTGCGCACCGACATCGAGCAGTTGCGCGCCGATGGCCATGACGTCAAGGTGTTCTTCCTGACCGCCTCCGACGAAACCCTCATCACCCGCTTCTCCGAGACGCGCCGCAGCCACCCGCTGTCGCACCGCCTGCTGCCGGGCCGCCCCACCTCATCGGACCGCCTGACCCTGACCGAGTGCATCGCGCTGGAAAAGGACATGCTGGGCGACCTGCAAGACATCGGCCTGGTCATGGACACCTCGCAGCTCAGCTCCAACAAGCTGCGCCGCTGGGTCAAGGACCTGGTGGACCTGGAACGCTCGCCGCTGACCCTCCTCATCGAATCCTTCGGCTTCAAGCACGGCCTGCCGCTGGATGCCGACCTGGTGTTCGACGTGCGCATGCTGCCCAATCCGCACTATGACGCCGAGCTGCGCCCGCTGACCGGACGCGATGCGCCGGTGATCGAGTTCCTGGTGGCCTATCCGGAAGTGGCCGAGATGTACAACGACATCCGCGGCTTCGTCGAAAAGTGGCTGCCCTCCTTCAAGAACGACAACCGCAGCTATCTCACCGTGGCCATCGGCTGCACCGGTGGCCAGCATCGTTCGGTCTATCTGGCTGAACAACTGGCCAGTCATTTCCGCGCCACTGAACAGGTGGTGTGCAGGCATCGCCAGTTGAACTGACAGGTCCGCGCTTCCGAAGTGTCAGGTGCGGGGACTTGAAGTGTCAGGTGTGAGACCCGCAACTGTCAGGTGAACTGTTCAGGCGGTGGCCAGCAGATCGTCCGCCCGCAATACCCCCAGCAAGAGTTTCTTGACCGGTGCCGGCAAGGGCGCATCAGCCAGCTTGCGCGCCGGATACCACACCAGCCCGCCTTCGGCGATGCGATGGCTACGGCTCTTCAGGGCTACCTGGAACGGTGCCACGTGCAGCTTGAAGTGCGTGAAGACGTGCGAGAACGGCTGCAGCTTGCGGCAGCCATCCAGTTCGCCATAGGACGCCACCAGGGTGCGCACGGCAATGTCGAAGTGCTCGGCATTGCCCACGCCGATTTCCGGCAGCGACAGCAGGCCGCCCCAGATGCCGCTGTCGGGGCGCTGCTCCAGCAGCACATCCTCGCCCTGGGTGATGACCAGCATTACCGTTTCCTTTTCCGGCACGGCTTTCTTCGGTTTGCTGACCGGCAGTTCGGCCACGCGATCCTCGGCCAGCGCCACGCAGCGTCCGGCCAGCGGACAGCGCGTGCAAGCTGGCTTGCCGCGCACGCACAGCGTCGCGCCCAGGTCCATCAGGCCCTGGGTGTAGGACTCGATATCCTCTTCCGGGAGCAGGGCCACCGCACGCAGCCACAGCTGGTCTTCGACCGGCTTGGCACCGGGATAGCCATCCACTCCGAACACGCGCGCAAAGACGCGCTTGACGTTGCCGTCGAGGATGGCCGCGCGGCGTCCATAGGAAAAGGCGGCGATGGCGGCTGCAGTCGAGCGCCCGATGCCGGGCAGGTCGGCCAGCAGCCCCGGATCATCCGGGAAGCGGCCACCGTATTCAGCCACCACCCGCTGCGCGCACTTGTGCAGATTGCGCGCGCGCGTGTAGTAACCCAGGCCGCTCCACAGCGCCATCACGTCCTCCGAGGGGGCGGCGGCCAGCGCGAAGACATCCGGACAGCGATCCAGGAAGCGCTGGTAATACGGAATCACGGCAGCGACCTGCGTCTGCTGCAGCATGATCTCGGAGAGCCACACGCGATAGGCATCGCGCGTGTTTTGCCAGGGCAGCTTGTGACGGCCATGCTGCTTCTGCCAGGCGATGACCTCCGCCGAAAAGGAGGGATCTTCATACTGCGCGCCCGCGTTCTCGGCGGTGGACGCCTTCTTGCGGCGCGATTCGACAAGTCCCTTCATTTCTGGCAGCTCACGCAGTAGAAGGTGGAGCGCTGGCCCTGCTTGATCTGGCGGATCGGTGCCGCGCAGATGCGGCAGGGCTCGCCGGTACGGTTGTAGACGAAATAATTCTGCTGGAAGTAGCCCGATTGCCCGTTCACTGCAATGAAGTCGCGCAGCGTGCTGCCGCCCTGCTCGATGGCGGCGGCCAGCGTCTCGCGGATGGCTTCGGCCAGGCGCTCATAGCGCGCCAGACTGATCTTGTACGCCGGGGTCTTGGGATTGATGCGGGCCTTGAACAGGCTTTCCGACGCATAGATGTTGCCGACCCCGACCACGATGTCGCCCGCCAGCAGCACCTGCTTGATGGGGGCGCTGCGGCCACGCGTCTGGTTGAACAGCTCGCGCGCGCTGAACTTGTCTTCCAGCGGCTCCAGCCCCAGGCTGCGCAGCAGCAGGTGCTCTTCGATGTCGCCGTCGCTGAGGTCATGCCACAGGATGGCACCGAAGCGGCGCGGGTCGGTCATGCGCATGACCTGGCCGCCGACTTCGAGGTCGAAGTGGTCGTGCTTCTGTGGCGCGATGCCCGGCGGCAGGATGCGCAGGTGGCCGGACATGCCCAGGTGCACGATGAGCGTGCCATGGTCGAAATGGATCAGCAGATATTTGCCGCGCCGCCCGGTGCTGCGGATCACGCGCCCGGCCAGCAGGGTGTGCAAGCCCTCGGGGAAAGGCCAGCGCAGGCCGGTGTGGCGCAGCACGACGCCGCTGACGGTGCGCCCTTCCAAATGGGGCGCGACCCCGCGGCGGGTGACTTCGACTTCTGGTAATTCAGGCATGGGCTTGCGGATCGCGGTGATCCGGGAGGACGAGCAGGAAGCTGCATATGATAATGCACTTGCTGAAATCAAGACCTGAAGCCGCGTGTGCAACCTCGGGACAGAAGCTTGTCAAAGATGGATTACACTGCGTTATCCGTAGCATCGTCAGTCTCAATGCCGTCAGCAACGCCACGGTTGTTGCGCGTAAAATCGAACCTCTCCGAATCGTCAGGATGACATCTTGAAAAAAACCATCGCCCTCCTCACCAGTTCCCTGCTGCTGACTGCCTGCGCGAGCTTCCAGCAGCCCGGCGACAAGGCGAACGCCCAGGCGGCCACTGACCAGAAGACGGCTTCCTCCAAGCCGGCCAACCGCAAGAAAGCCCCCAAGGCCAAGGTCCAGCAGCAGGAAGACGCGCTGCCGGCCATGGAGCTGAGCGAGGACATCCTTTACAAAGTGCTGACAGCCGAGATCGCCTTCCAGCGCGGCCAATGGCAATCGGCCTACGTGACCATGCTGGCTGCGGCCCAGCAGACGCGCGATCCGCGCCTGGCCAAGCGCGCCGCCGAGATGGCCGTGGCCGCGCGCCAGGCCGGCGAAGCGCTGGTGGCGGTGCGCCTGTGGACCGAACTGGCGCCGCATTCGGATGAAGCCCTGCAGAATTATCTGGGCCTGATCATGCTCTCGGACAGCGTCGACGAAATCGAACCGCTGCTCACCCAGCGCCTGGCCGATGCCGCCCCGCAGGCGCGCGGACCGATGCTGCTGCAGATCCAGCGTCTGCTGGCGCGGGCCAAGGACAAGCAGGCCAGCTATACCATCCTGCAAAACATCAGCAAGCCTTATGGCGACCTGATGGAAACCCATCTGGCCCTGGCCCAGGGTGCCTTCGGCATGGGCGATGGCGCCACCGCCCAGCGTGAAGCCGCCGCTGCCATGAAGATCAAGCCCGATTCGGAACTGGCCGTGCTCACCGCCGCCCAGGTCGCCTCCAACAACAAGGATGCGACCAAGCTGGTGACTGATTTCCTGCGCAAGTATCCGGATGCGCGTGAAGTACGCGTGGCCTATGCCCGCAGCCTGGTCGAGCAGAAGGACTTCAAGCTGGCCCGCACCCAGTTCGAGACCCTGCTGAAGGAAGACGGCGAAGACGCCACCACCCTCTTCGCGCTGGGCGTGCTGTCGGCCCAGACCGACCAGCTGAAGGATGCCGAATACTATCTGCAGCGCTACCTGCAGGTGCTCTCGGCCCAGCCAGAGGAAGACCGCGATCCCAGCCAGGCCCTGCTGCTGCTCTCGCGCATCGCCGAGGAGCGCCGCGATCTGGATTCGGCCCTGCGCTATCTCGATCAGGCTGAGCCCGGCACCGAAGGCTATCTGAACATCCAGGTCCGCCGCGCCCAATTGCTGGCCCGCAAGAACGACATCGAAGGCGCGCGCAAGGCGCTGGAAGATGCGCAAGCCGAATCGACCAACGATGGCGAGCAGCTGCAATTGCTGCTGGCCGAATCGAGCCTGCTGCGCGATGCCAACCGCAACCAGGAAGCGGCCGACGTGCTCAAGGGCGGCCTGCAGCGCTTCCCCAACAATACCGACCTGCTCTACGACTATTCGATGGTCCTGGAAAAGCTGGGCAAGTTCGACGAGATGGAAAAGTCGCTGCGCCGCGTGATGCAGCTGGCACCGGGCAACCAGCACGCGTACAACGCGCTGGGCTATTCGCTGGCCGATCGCAACATCCGCCTGCCGGAAGCGCTGGAACTGATCCAGAAGGCGGCCGACCTGGCCCCGGAAGATCCCTTCATCGCCGACAGCCTGGGCTGGGTACTGTTCCGCATGGGCCGCGCCGAACAGGCCGAAACCCAGATGCGCCGCGCCTATGGCCTGCGCCCCGATGTGGAGATCGGCGTGCACCTGGGCGAAGTCCTGTGGACCAATGGCAAGCAGGACGAAGCCCGCAAGGTCTGGCGCGAAGTCAGCCTCAAGGAACCCAACAATGAAGTCCTGAAAAGCACGCTGTCGCGTCTCAATGTGAAGTTATGAGCAAAACACGCGCTTTTCCGGGGGCTGCTGCCCTCTGCCTGGCCGCTCTGCTCGGCGGTTGCGCCACGGTGTCGCAGGATGCCGTAGCACCGGACACCACCGCGCCGGCTTACCAGTCCAGCATCGAGATCGATGGCCGCATCTCGGTGCAGTACGAGCAGGATGATCGTCCGCAATCGCTGCATGGCAGCTTCTTCTGGAAGCAGACTGCGCAGGAGCTGAACCTGGAGATGTTCTCGCCCTTGGGCCAGACGGTGGCCACCATCAACGTCAAGCCCGGCATTGCCACGCTGGTGCAGTCAGGCCGCGCACCGCAGGTGGCGGCCGATGTGGATGCCCTGGCCGCGCAATCACTGGGCTGGCCGCTGCCAGTCTCGGGCATGCGCCAGTGGCTGCAGGGCAGCGGCATCGACGCCAGCGGCAAGCCCTTCGTGGCCAAGGCTGGCGAGAACGACGCCAGCTTCACCACCCGCGATGGCTGGCGCGTGACCTATGCCAACTGGGAGAACGATGCCGCCAGCGGCCAGACGCGCCCCAAGCGCATCGATCTCACCCGCAGCACGACGCAGGCTGGCAAGGTGGCGATCCGCATCGCCATCGATGGCTGGAAGAAGCCTTGATGGAATGCCTGATGGCTGAACCTGCACCGCGTTTGATCCACCACTGAAGAATTCGTACTGCGCATGACCACCACCCTCACCGCCTGCCCGGCGCCGGCCAAGCTGAACCTGTTCCTGCACGTGACCGGCCGCCGCCCGGATGGCTATCACCTGCTGCAATCGGCCTTCCAGTTGATCGACCGCTGCGACACGCTCGATTTCAGCCTGCGCGAGGACGGGCAGATCCGCCGTACCAATGAGGTCCCCGGCGTGCCCGAGGAGTCGGACCTGGTGATCCGCGCCGCGCACCTGCTGCGCGAGGCCAGCGGCCG
>NZ_DBIC01000034.1:0-7848 GCF_002296545.1 Herbaspirillum sp. UBA812
AACCCGCCTGGATGGAGGTGGCCCAGTTGCCCGGATCCATGTAGCCGATCGAGACCAGCAGACCGGGCCCGACGTAGATGCGCAGCTTCTGCCAGACCGAAGCACCAGGCGGCACGTTGACGGTACCGGCAACTTCGGAAGGACAGAACGGAGCCGTGGCCGTCGTGGGCAGACCCGGGATGCGGGGAAAGCGGAAAGTGAATGGCAAGACGAAAATCCCCCTGTGTGCCGTTGATGGCGTCGCCGGGATCAGTGTCCCGGGCGATGCTGACTTATTGCGCCCACTTGGCCAGCGCCGTGTCGTCGCTCTCGCGGGCATCGACCCAGCGCGCACCGTCAGGCGTTTGCTCTTTCTTCCAGAACGGGGCCTGGGTCTTGAGGTAATCCATGATGAATTCGCAGGCGGCAAAGGCTTCGCCGCGATGCGGTGAAGTCACCGCCACCAGCACGATCTGCTCGCGCGGCTGCATCGGACCGACACGATGGATCACCAGCGCATCGAAGATGGGCCAGCGTGCCTTGGCTTGTTCCACGATCTGCTCCAGGGCCCGCTCGGTCATGGCCGGATAGTGTTCGAGTTCCATCTCCGAGACCGCTGCACCATCGTTGAGATCGCGCACGGTGCCCACGAAACTGACCACCGCGCCCACGCGCGGATTGGCCAGGCGCAACTGCGCCACTTCAGTGGAGAGATCGAAATCGGCAGTCTGGACGCGGACGGGCATGGTTCAACAGGAAATGAATGCAGGCTGCGATTTTACCAGCGCCAGCCCGTCCGCGAGTGCAGCGGCGTTACACCAGCAGTCCCCACAACAGCAGCGTCATGCCCAGCCCGATCACCGAGACCAGCGTCTGGATCACCGACCAGGTAGCCAGGGTCTGCTTCAGGTTCAGCCCGAAGTATTCCTTGACCATCCAGAAGCCGGCGTCATTGACGTGACAGAAGAACACCGAGCCGGCACCGATGGCCAGCGCCATGAGCGAGTTGTGGGTGGCAGAGAGGCCCGCCACCAGCGGCGCAACGATACCGGCCGTGGCGGTCGTGGCGACAGTGGCCGAACCGGTAGCCTGGCGCAGCGCCACGGCAATGATCCAGGCCAGCAGGATCAGCGGCATGTGGGTGCCATCGGCGATCTTGGTGATGGTGTCGCTGATACCGGCCGACAGCAGGGTCTGCTTCAGTCCGCCACCCGCACCGATGGTCAGCAACAGACCGGCGATGGGCGGCAAGGCGCGGCGCAGCGTGGCACCAACTTCAAAGCGGCTGCTGCCCTGCCCCCAGCCCAGCACCACCACCGCAAACAGCACCGTCACGGTCAGCGCGATGATGGGTTCGCCAAAGAAATTGAGCATTTCAAACAGCTCGGTCTTGGGCGTGACCCAGATGCGCGCCACGGTGCGGCCCAGCATCAGCACCACCGGCAGCAGGATGGTCACCAGCGCCACCAGGAAGCTGGGCTGCGACTGGCCTTCACGAGCGCTGAACAGCTTGCCGATCTGGTGCGGTTCGGCCAGGTTCAGGCGCGGCGCAATGAAGTTGCCGTACAGGGGACCGGCAATGATCACTGCCGGAATGGCCACGATGAAGCCCAGCAGCATGGTCGTGCCCAGATCGGCATGCAGCGCGGACACGGCGATCAGCGGGCCCGGATGCGGCGGCAGCAGCGCGTGCAAAGTAGTCATGCCGGCCAGTGCAGGAATGGCCACGCGCAGGATGGGCAGTTCGGAACGGCGTGCCATGACGAAGATGATCGGCGCCATCATCACCAGCCCCACTTCGAAGAACAGCGGGAGGCCAACCACCAGTGCCACCAGCGCCATCATCCAGGGGATGATGCTGCCGCGCGCATAGCGCAGCAGGGTATTGACGATGCGGTCGGCTGCGCCCGATTCGGCCATGAGCGCGCCCAGCATGGCCCCCAGCGCGATGATGATGCCGGCTTCGCCGAGCAGGCTGCCGGCCCCTTTGCTGAAGGCTTTGGCAATGTCTTCCAGCGGCAGGCCGGCACCGATGCCGGCCACGAAGGTACCGATGAGGATGGACAGGAAAGGTGCGATGGACAGGAAACTGATCAGCACCACGATGGTGACCAGTGCGGCCAGCGTCACCAGCAGCAACTGCGTGTCCTGGGCCGCCCAGGCGGCCAGATGGGTCGAAATCAAGATAGATCCTTCTACAGGTGTGGATGAATGCGCATCGCTTCATTGAACGATGTCTTTTGCACCCCCTCCGCAGACCTGTTTGGCGCAGGCCTGGTCTCCTCCCAAAGAATCGGGATTCCGAATGGTCGATCTCAGCCCGCTGGATGCGGGTCTTCCGTCTTTTGCCAGACGCTGGCCAGCCACGGCTGCTGCTCGCGCGGCAAACCGTCAGGGCGGTAATAATGCCGCAATTCAATGAAGCCTGCTGGCAGCAGGTGGCCACGCCAGCCTTCCAGGCTATGCCAGACGCCATAACGCGGACCGCTCCAGCCTTCCAGATCATTGCCGCGTGGATTGGAACTGAAGAGGATGCCGCCCGGCTTCAGGCTGGCGTGCAACTGTCCCAGCACGCGCGGCAAATGGGCCGCCGGCACATGGAACAGCGAGGCATTGGCAAAGATCCCGTCGAAGCGCGCCACCGGCAGATCCAGTTGCAGGAAGTCCTGGTGCAGGACTTCGCAGCCGCTGGCCGCACGCGCCATCGCGACGAATTCGGCGGTGCCGTCCAAACCCACCGCCACATGGCCGCGCCGGTTGAATTCGATCAGGTCGCGGCCCGGACCACAGCCAACATCGAGGATCGTGAACGGTCCCTGCCCGGCGGCTCCCGCCCTGGCGTGCAGTGCGTCCAGCAGGGCTGCCATGTTCTGGCTGACGTCATGATCCCAGGTCCCTTCGCGAAAGCTCTCGGCCTGGCTGCTGTAGTGCGCAATGGTGCCGGCTACGGGATCGCGGCGGGGGCTCACCTCAGCCTCCGGTGACGGGCGGGAAGAAGGCCACTTCGCCGCCGTCGACGACTTCGGTATCGGCCTCCGTCATGTCATGGTCGTAGGCCATGCGCAGGTTCTTTTCCGGTCCGAGCACCTCGGCCCAGACGCCGCCCCGGCCCATCAGGAAGGCACGCACGTCGCCGACGGTCTTGACGCTGTCCGGCAGCTCGATGATTTCCTGCGAGGTCTGCAGGGCTTCGCGCACGCTGGCGAAGAAACGGAGTTCAATTTTCATGGGGTTTCCTTGAGGGTGGCAGCTGGCCCTTAGTGGGCGATATGAATCTTGCTGCGGATATGCTTGAGATGTACCACGATGGTAAAGGTCATCATGACCAACAGCGACCAGGCGCTCCACTTGCCCAGGTGCACGGTGGACCAGGCACCCATCTGGTTGGGGTAGCGCCAGATGCCGAAGAAGGTACTGATGTTCTCGGCCAGCCAGATGAAGAATCCGATCAGCAGGAACGCCAGCAGCAGCGGCATCTTGCGATCGCGGTCCAGCGGACGGAACAGCACCGTGGAACGCGCATACAGGCCCAGCGCGCAGGCTGCCAGGTACCAGCGGTAGTCACCGACGTAGTGATGGGTGAAGAAATTGACGTAAATCAGCAAGGCGATCAGGGTCGCCATCCAGTAAGGGGGATGATGCTGGATGCGCAGGTCGAACAGCCGCCAGGCCTGGATGATGTAGCTGCCCACGGCGGCATACATGAAGCCGGAGAACAGCGGCACCCCGAACAGCTTGGTATAGGCGAAGTCAGGATAGCTCCACGACTGGATCGCCCCCGAGGTCTTGAACACCTCCAGTGCAAAACCGACCACGTGGAAGACGCTGATGGCCTTGAGTTCGGCGATGGTCTCGATGCGGGTCGATACCATCCAGACCTGCACCAGCAAGGCGAAGAGCAGCAAGGCGTCATAGCGCGGAATGCCGAACAGACCGGCGCGCGGCATCAGGAACACGGCCGCAAAGAACAGCCCCGCAAAGAGGCAACAGCGCGCCTCCTTGAGGCCGAACATGAGGAACTCCAGCACGAAGCGCCGCCAGCCGGTGGCTTCGCTGGGAATCGTGCTGCTCAGATACTGATCGACTTTCGCCAGTCTCATCGATGCTCCCCTGCGTTCAGTTCAGCAGGTGATCGAAGGCCAGGAACTGCACCGTGTCGCCGGCGGCAATGGTCTGCCCCGGCGGATTGTCGATCAGGCCATCGGCCCAGGCAGTCGAGGTCAGGACTGCCGAACCCTGGCTGGGGAACAGATCCAGTCCGCCCCGGGCATTGCGGCGCACGCGCAGGAATTCCTGACGGCGGTCGGCACGTGGCCAGTGGAAGTCGGCGCGCATGGCCACCGGTTGCGGCAACACGGCCTCGCGCGGCAGCCCTTGCAGGCGCAGGATGAAGGGCCTGACGAAGAGCAGGAAGGTGACGAAGGACGACACCGGATTGCCCGGCAACCCCAGGAAGAAAGCTTCACTTCCCTGTTCTTCCGTCCCTGGCCCGCGGCGCACCTGGCCGAAGGGCAGCGGCTTGCCAGGCTTCATGGCGATCTGCCACATGTTGATGCGGCCCTCGGCTTCGACAGCAGGCTTCACATGGTCTTCTTCCCCCACCGAGACGCCGCCGCTGGTGATGATGAGGTCGTGCTCGCGCGCGGCCTCGCGCAGGGTCTGGCGGGTCGCCTCCAGACTGTCGGGCACGATGCCGAAGTCACTGACCTGGCAGCCCAGTTTCTGCAACAGGCCGCGCAGCAGAAAGCGATTGGAGTTGTAGATGCCGCCCGGTTTCAGCGGCTGGCCCGGCATGGTCAGTTCATCGCCCGTGAAGAACACCGCCACGCGCACCGGCCGCAGCACCTGCAGCTGCGCCTGTCCGATGGAAGCCGCCAGCCCCAGTTCCTGCGGGCGCAGCCGGGTACCGGCGGCGAGGATGGTGCTGCCCTGGCGGATGTCTTCACCGATCAGGCGCACCCATTCACCGCTCTTGGGGACATGGCGGATCACCACGTGCTCGCCCTCGGTCTCGCAGGCTTCCTGCATGACGACGGCGTCGGCCCCTTGCGGCATCATCGCACCGGTAAAGATGCGCGCCGCCGTCCCCGGCTCCAGCGGCTGGCCCACATGGCCCGCCGGAATGCGCTGCGATACGCGCAGGCGCGCCTGGCCCGATGCGCAATCCGCCGCCCGCACGGCGTAGCCATCCATCTGCGAATTGTCCATGCCGGGCACGTCGATGGAAGCCGTCACCGGCGCTGCCAGCACGCATCCGCACGCCTCCAGCGTATCGACGGTCTCGCTCTCCACCACCGGCACGGCGGCCGACAACAAGGTATCGAGCGCCTGGCTGACGCTTTGCATGGGCGGGCGGGCCGGCTTGTCGGATGAGGGGGCAGCGGAAGGAGTGGGCGTGGAGGACATGGCAGGCCTGACGGAGAGGATCGAAGTTCGGGACAAGGGCGAAGCGTTGTTTTCTGGTCGATACAGCGACCCGACATTCTAATGCAATCGCCGCCCGTACGCGCTCCATGAAAAACGCCGTCCGGGCCAATGGCGCGGACGGCGTAGAGATGGTAAGGCGCGGCTTACAGACCGGTGTGTTCGGCCACGTAAGCCTTGACCCGGGCGGCATCGGCCGGCATCACCTCGAAGCGCTGCGGCAGCGCCTCGATGTTCTCGAAGCCCGCCGGACGGTCGGCGTCGCGGCCCAGGGCTTCGCGGATGGTTTCATTGAACTTGGCCGGCAAGGCCGTCTCCAGCACGATCATGGTCACGCCCGGCGTCAGATGCTCGCGCGCCACCTTGATGCCATCGGCGGTATGGGTGTCGACCGTGATGCCATAGGCCTTTTCAGCAAAGCGGATGGTCTCCAGGCGGTCGGTGTGGGTCGACTTGCCGGAGGCAAAGCCATACTGCAGCACGCTGGCGAATTCATTGCCGTCGCTGCCGGCCTGGCCGCTCAGGTCGAAGCCGCCTGCGGTCTCGACCTTGTGGAACAGCGCCTTGACGCGTGCACTGTCGCGGCCCAGCAGGTCGTAGACGAAACGCTCGAAGTTGGAGGCCTTGCTGATGTCCATGCTGGGGCTGCTGGTGTGATAGGTCTCGGCCGACTTGCGGACACGGTAGTGGCCGGTGCGGAAGAATTCATCCAGCACGTCGTTCTCATTGGTGGCCACCACCAGCTTGTCGATGGGCAGGCCCATCATGCGGGCGATGTGGCCCGCGCAGATGTTGCCGAAGTTGCCCGAGGGGACGGTGAAGGAGACCTTCTGGTCGTTGCTGGTCGTGGCTGCCAGGTAGCCGCGGAAGTAGTACACCACCTGCGCCACGACACGCGCCCAATTGATCGAATTGACGGTGCCGATCTTCTTGGCGGCCTTGTATTCGAGGTCGTTGGAGATGGCCTTGACGATGTCCTGGCAGTCATCGAAGACGCCTTCCACGGCCAGGTTGAAGATGTTCGGGTCCTGCAGGCTGAACATCTGCGCGGTCTGGAAGGCGCTCATCTTCTTGTGCGGCGACAGCATGAAGACACGGATGCCCTTCTTGCCGCGCATGGCGTATTCGGCGGCGCTGCCGGTGTCACCGGAGGTGGCGCCGACGATGTTCAACTCTGCGCCCTTCTTGGCCAGCGCATATTCGAACAGGTTGCCCAGCAATTGCATCGCCATGTCCTTGAAGGCCAGCGTGGGACCATTGGACAGGCTTTGCAGCACCAGCTTCTTGCCGCCTTCTTCCTGCAGGGTGCGCAGCGGGGTGATCTGGCTGGCATCTTCACCGGCGCGGGTATTGCGGTAGACGTCGGCGGTATAGGTCTTGTGGGCCAGCGCCTTCAGGTCGGCTTCGGGAATGTCGGTGGCAAATTTCTTGAGCACTTCGAAGGCCAGGTCGGCATACGACAACGTACGCCACTGGTCCAGCTCGGCACCGCTGACCTGCGGATACGTGGCCGGCAGGTACAGGCCGCCGTCAGGGGCCAGGCCGCCCAGCAGGATGTCGGAAAAGGAAGGAGTTGCAGCGTGACCGCGGGTGGAAACGTATTGCATGTCGATTAGGATGCGCCGGCAGGCGGCGGGAGCGTGGAATGGGAGGAAAGTCCACGATTATACGGCCAGCGGGCGCTGCACAAAAGCGCGGCATGGAAGAAAGCTGCACCTGCAGGCAGGGCGGTGGCGCAGGGTCTCGGGCTGACAGGCCATTTGTTGCACTGAATCATCATGGCGCCGGCACAAGCTGAAATAAAACGTTACCACCCTTGAAAGCCGCGCATGCCCGGGCTATGCTGCGCCACTTCGTGCAGCGCCGCCGGGATGGCGGGAATGTTTGCACGCTGGCCACATCAAAGATGCACTTCAAACTCAAAAGGATGGAAAACGGCATGAACCACAAGATCAAGACCCTGCTGGCCGCGGCCGGCCTGTTCGGCACCCTGCTGGCGAGCCTGCCGGCGCACGCCGAGAACTGGCAATCGCTGGGTGGCTCGGATACGTCCGAACTGCTGGTCGATACCGACTCCATCGTCGAATCGGGCGGCATCCGCGAAGCCTGGTCGATGTGGAACTTCAAGGAAGCGCGTCCCAACAATGGCGACAAGAGCTTCCCCGCGCTGAAATCCTACAAGGACCTGCACCAGTACAACTGCAAGGCCGGCAGCATGAAGCTGGTGCGCGAAATCATCTTCGCCGAGAACGATGGCAAGGGCGACAAGCGTGACCACAGCGATGCCCTGAAGGGACAAGAGTTCATCAAGCCCAAGCCGATGTCGGTCGGCGACGCCATGCTGCAGGCAGTCTGCAATTTCGAACTGAAGAAATGATCATAGGGGGCGTTTACCACCCCTCTTCTTCCCGATCCAAAGAAAAACGGAGCCCGCGGGCTCCGTTT
>NZ_DBIC01000034.1:8156-8737 GCF_002296545.1 Herbaspirillum sp. UBA812
GCCCGCGGGCTCCGTTTTTCTTTGCGGCGAAGACCACAGAAGTCCAGATCAGCTCAGCTCTTCCAGGCGGATCTTGGTGACCTGGCCGACCACTGTAGCCAGGGCTTCGATCTTGGCAATGGCAGCCTCGATGTTCTTTTCCTGGGTCTGGTGGGTCAGCATGATGATGTCGGTCTGCTGCTCGCCTTCAGCCGGCTCCTTCTGCAGCATGGCGTCGATGGAAATGGTCGAATCCGCCAGGATGCGCGTCACATCGGCCAGCACGCCCGCCTGGTCGGCCACGCGGATGCGCAGGTAGTAGCTGGTCACGACTTCGCTCATCGGCAGCACCGGGGTATCGGCCATGGCGTTGAGCTGGAAGGCCAGCGAAGGCACGTGGTGTTCCGGGTCGGCAGTCGCCAGGCGGGTGATGTCGACCAGGTCGGCGATCACGGCCGAGGCGGTCGGCTCGGAACCGGCACCCTTGCCGTAGTACAGGGCTTCACCCACGGCGTCGCCACGCACCACCACGGCGTTCATCGCACCCTCGACATTGGCGATCAGGCGCGAGGCCGGGATCAGCGTCGGGTGCACGCGCAGTT
>NZ_DBIC01000171.1:0-8202 GCF_002296545.1 Herbaspirillum sp. UBA812
GATCAGACGACCCAGTTCATCGTAGAGCTTGGTGTTCTCTGCAGAGAGCGTTTCGATGGTCTTCCGCTCATTCTCAATCTGCGCCGGATCGGTCATGAACAACTGGTTGCGCAGCGAGATGGCGACATCATCCACCTTGCCGGAAATGGTGTTGATGATATTGATCTTCTTGTAGCGGTCATTGACTACCAGTTCCAGCGACTCGTTGATGTCGCCCAGCCGGGCCAGGGAAAGCGTGACGATGGCGGCAATGACGACAATCAGGGCCGAGAATCCAATGGCAAGACGTGTGGAAATGTTGAGATTGTTGAAGCGCATGATTTTCCCCCCGAAAAATGTAGATGCGACTTGCTTGCGGATGATGTCACTGTGGTGTGTGGCCTTGAACTGGCGTGACGACCAGAAAATCTATAATAAGCTAGTTACGTGCATTGAGAACGTTTGACTCAAGTAAATTCTGCAGAGTTGTCCGGCGTCAAGGAAACCCACTGCCGGTGCGGGTTTCCGGGCGTCAACGTGGCAGCCGGACCACAGTGGCAGAAGGACAAGATCAACGGCAGAGCTTGACGCAAAGTTACACGCCGATAACGCAACAACGCCGCCCGGTAGGGCGGCGTTGCGTTCAGGAAATGGCCGGGATCGCCGGCCGGATTCCGTTTCAGGCAGCCTTGGCCTGTGCGGAGCCACCTTGGTTGGCGCTCTCGCTGATGGCGATCTGACGGTTCACGGCAGACAGCACGGCCTTGAAGGAGGCGGTCACGATGTTGGCATCGATGCCGACACCGAAACCGGTTGGCGCTTCGTTCAGGCGCAGCTCGATGTAGCTGGCGGCCTTGGCGTCGGCACCGGCACCGATGGCGTGTTCATGGAAGTCCATCAGCTTGATGTCCAGGCCCAGCGCATGCACGAAGGCATCGATGGGACCGTTGCCGCTGCCGCGCACGGTGACCGGCTGGCCATTGCGCACGATGTCGACTTCGATGTTGATGGACTCGGCCTTGGCGGTGTCTTCCGACATGCGGTGCGCACGATAGACGTAGGGCTCGACGCGCTCCAGGTATTCACGCTGGAAGATGGCGTGGATGTCGGAGGCGGCGATTTCCTTGCCGGTGGCATCGGCTTCGCGCTGGATGGCGCGCGAGAACTCGATCTGCAGGCGGCGTGGCAGGGCCAGGCCATATTCCTGTTCCAGCAGGTAGGCCATGCCGCCCTTGCCGGACTGGCTGTTGACGCGGATGACGGCATCGTAGCTGCGGCCCAGGTCGGCCGGATCGATCGGCAGGTAGGGCACTTCCCAGATGGCGTCCGGCTGCTGCTTGGCGAAGCCCTTCTTGATCGCATCCTGGTGCGAGCCGGAGAAGGCCGTGAAGACCAGGTCGCCGACATACGGATGGCGCGGATGCACCGGGATCTGGTTGCACTCTTCCACCACCTGACGCACCACGTCGATGTCGGAGAAGTCCAGACCCGGGTTCACGCCCTGGGTGTACAGGTTCAGTGCCAGCGTGACCAGGTCGACGTTGCCGGTGCGTTCGCCGTTGCCGAACAGGCAGCCTTCGACACGGTCAGCGCCGGCCATCACGGCCAGCTCGGCCGAGGCCACGGCGGTGCCGCGGTCATTGTGCGGGTGCACCGAGATGATGGTGCTGGCGCGATCCTTCAGGTTGCGGCACATCCATTCGATCTGGTCGGCGTAGACGTTGGGGGTTGCGCACTCCACGGTGGAGGGCAGGTTCAGGATGATCTTGCGCTGCGGAGTGGCACCCCAGGTTTCGCAGACGGCATCGCAGATGTCCTTGGAGAAATCCAGTTCGGTGGTGCTGAAGGATTCCGGCGAGTATTCGAAACGCCATTCGGTACCCGGACGCGCATCGGTCAGTTCCTTGACCAGGCGGGTGCCGGTGACGGCGATGTTCTTGATCTCCTCGCGCGACATGTTGAAGACGATCTTGCGGAAGGCCGGGGCCACCGAGTTGTACAGGTGGACGATGGCCTTCTTGGCACCTTCCAGCGATTCGACGGTGCGGCGGATCAGTTCTTCGCGCGACTGGGTCAGCACGATGATGGTGACGTCATCCGGAATGCGGTTCTCGACGATGAGCTTGCGCACGAAATCGAAATCGGTTTGCGAGGCAGAGGGGAAGCCGACTTCGATTTCCTTCAGGCCGGTCTTCAACAGCAGTTCGAAGAAGCGCAGCTTGCGCTCGGCGTTCATCGGTTCGATCAGGGCCTGGTTGCCATCGCGCAGGTCGGTGCTCATCCAGATCGGCGGCGTGTCGATGACCTTGCTGGGCCAGGTGCGATCGGGCAGGTCGATGGCAGGGAAGGGACGGTATTTGGCGGCGGGGTTGCTTAACATCATGATGGACCTCTTGGTTTCCGGATGGCGTGGAATGCTTCAGTTCAAGTACTGGAATGCTTCAGTGCGTCAGATGTGGCGGATCGGGTTGCCTGGCTGCCACGAGCGCGTGGCCAGGCAACCCTTCATAGAGCCAGAGGCGGCATCTCCCGCAGCGCACGGCCGGCCTGCAAGGGCTGCGTGCGCTGGTTGCGGATTGTGCGGATCATCGAATGCATATGCTTCGCCTGGTGGGCGGTGACGTCGGCTTCATCATGGATGGCGCGTCACTGCCTGGTTGTACTGCGAGTACTGCTGGATTTTTTGGGGTGGCCGGATCGCGTGGAGTCAGCGGAAACGGCACGAGCTACGGATTTTAGCGCGAGGCTAGTAGTAGCGACACCGATAGCAACGCTAGCAGGGCGCTGGCGCTGTTGTGGCGGATAGAGGTGATTGCTGCGGAAGTCATCCGTGCAATGTAGAAGATCGGGCCGGCGTCTGTCAAGGGCTATCTTTTTTACAAGCGTAAAAGAAGAGCGCGCTCCAATAATTTCGTTGCTAGAATCGTCTTCTTAATAACCAGTGGGTCATTTATTTTTATTGCTGCTGCATCAATTCCTTGTGAGGATGGAACGCCGCCGGGTGAAAATGCTCAAAAACAAGCACTGCAGTAGTCCTTTTTCCATATAAGGCACGACGCATGTCGCGCTGGCGCCAGCGCCCGTGTCTGCCACGAACAACGAACAACAGTAGGGCGACGCCTCCGCCACCCCGGGAGCGCATCGCCAGGAACCGTCATCATCCATGCAAAAACGCACCGACCTCATCGTTTGCGAAGAATGCGACGCCGTCTACCAGCGCATGGCGCTGGGTGAGCGCGAAATCGCCCGCTGCCTGCGCTGCGGTGCCGAGCTGGAGCGCGATACCGGCCGCCGCCTGCAGCATCTGCTGCCGCTGACCATCGGTGCGCTGATCCTGTTCGTGATCGCCAATACCTTTCCCATCGTCACCATCGAACTGCAGGGCTTGTCCAGCCAGACCACGCTGATCGGTGCGGTAGTGGCACTGACCCGCGATGGCATGTCGGAAGTGGCGTTGCTGGTGCTGGCGACGACCTTGCTGTTCCCGCTGATTCAGCTCGGTGTGCTGCTCTACCTGTTGCTGCCGGGAGCGCGTGATACGCGTCCGCCGGGCTTCGTGCTGCTGCTGCGCCTGATGCAGGCAGCCCGGCCCTGGGGCATGATTGAAGTCTTCATGCTGGGCGTGCTGGTGGCGCTGATCAAACTCTCCAACATGGCCGAGGTGATTCCCGGTCCGGCGCTGTGGTCCTTCGGTGGATTGACGGTGCTGCTGACGGTGGTGGTGTCCTTCAATCCCCGCTATCTGTGGCACGTATGGGAACAGCAGCAAGCCGAGCAATATGGCGACAAGGAGGCCGGCGCATGAGTGTCTTCACCCGCCAGGCTGCACCGCACGTGCCCGACCTCACCCAGGAGCCGGACGAAGACCTGCCCGTGCAGGATGCCGCGTCCCTCGGCGTGATCGGCTGCCATCACTGCGGCACAGTATGGGAAGGCGCGCAGCCGCACCAGGCCTGCGGCGTGTGCCATGCCCCGCTGCACGTACGCAAGATCGACAGCCTCACCCGCACCTGGGCGCTCCTGATTGCCGCCTGCATCATGTACATCCCGGCCAACATGATGCCGGTGATGGTCACCAGTACCCTCTTCGATGAGCAGCGCGACACCATCCTTTCCGGCGTCATCTATTTCTGGACTTCCGGCGAATGGGGCCTGGCGCTGGTGGTGTTCGTGGCCAGCTTCCTGGTCCCGCTGTTCAAGCTGGTGGCGCTGGGCATCCTGGTCTTCTCGGCGCGCCGCCGCAGCCGCTGGCGCCGTCTCCAGCGCGCCAAACTGTATCGCGTGGTCGAGGCCATCGGACGCTGGTCCATGCTGGACGTCTTCGTCGTCTCGGTGCTGACCGGACTGGTCAAGATCCACGGCTTCGCCAACATCCACGCCGGCATTGGCATCGCTGCCTTCGGCGCGGTGGTGGTGCTGACCATGCTGGCCTCGCTGGCCTTCGATCCGCGCCTGATCTGGGATGAGCGCGCGACTGATCCGGCTGCGGACGTCTCAAGTGAGCCTCTCCCCGAACCTGCTTCTCCCCATGACAACGCCAACAAGCCACAGGAAACCGCATGACTCCACCCGACCATTCCGATGACAAACCGGCGCTGCTGCAACCGCGCCGCGCACGCCAGCGCAACTGGCTGCCCTCGCTGGTGTGGCTCATTCCCATTGTCGCCGCCATCGTCGGCCTGACCCTGGTCGCCAAGATCCTGGTCGAACGCGGCCCGATGGTGACCGTCAGTTTCCGTTCTGCAGAAGGACTGGAAGCCGGCAAGACCAAGGTGAAATACAAGGATGTCGAAATCGGCCAGGTGCAGAGCCTGAAGCTGGCTGCCGATCGTTCGCACGTGCTGGTCGGTATTCAGCTGAATCAGGATGCTTCCGGTTTCAATGCCGAGGACACGCGTTTCTGGGTGGTCCGTCCGCGCATCGCCGCCTCCGGTATTTCGGGGTTGGGCACCTTGCTCTCCGGGGCCTACATCGGCGCGGATGCCGGTGCTTCGGAAGAAACCAAGAAGAATTTCGTGGGACTGGAACAGCCCCCCATCGTCACGCGCGATGCCTCGGGCCGCCAGTTCGTGCTGCATACCGATGACCTCGGTTCGCTCGATATCGGTTCTCCCATCTTCTATCGCCGCATCAAGGTCGGGCAGGTGGTGGCGTATGACCTCGACAGTGATGGCCGTGGCGTGACGCTGCGCATCTTCGTCAACGCGCCCTACGACAAGTTCGTCACCCAGGCTTCGCGCTTCTGGCATGCCAGCGGCTTCGACATGGAGCTCAATGCCAGCGGCTTCAAGCTGCATACGCAGGCGCTGTCGACGGTGGTGCTGGGCGGCATTGCCTTCCGCGACCGCGATGAAGAGCGCGTGAGCCCCCCGGCCAAGGAGGGCAGCGAGTATCCGCTGGTGGAAGACGAAAGCACCGCCATGAAGGAACCGGACGGCGTACCACAGACCGCACTGCTGTATTTCGACCAGTCGCTGCGCGGCCTGCAACCGGGTGCCACCGTGGACTTCCGTGGCGTGGTATTGGGTGAGGTCAAGAGCATCGGGGTGGAATACGACAAGACGCGTGGTGAATTCCGCATGCCGGTGCTGGTGCAGATCTATCCGGATCGTTTGGGCCGTCGCTTCCACGAAGAGACCGGCGAGCAGCGCCGTTCCAACGCGCAGGTATTGCGCATGCTGGTCAAGCGCGGCATGCGTGCCCAGCTGCGCAACGGCAACCTGCTCACGGGCCAGCTGTACGTAGCGATCGATTTCTTCCCCAAGGCCAAGCCGGCGCAGATCGATCCGGACAAGGTTCCGCTGGAACTGCCGACCATCCCGGGCAGCCTGGATGAGTTGCAGCAGCAGCTCTCCGACATTGCCGGCAAGCTCTCCAAGGTCCCGTTCGACGAGATCGGCCGCGATCTGCAGACCACGCTCAAGACCTTGAACAAAACCTTGACCACGGCCGAGCAGACGGCGGCGCGCATCAACAACGACATCGCACCGGAGATGCAGGCCGCGATGAAGGATGCGCGCAAGACCTTGAATGCGGCCGAGCGTACGCTGTCGGATGACGCACCGCTGCAGTCGGATATTCGCCAGACCATGCAGGAACTGAGCAAGGCTGCGGCCTCGATCCGTATCCTCACCGATTACCTGCAACAGCATCCGGAATCGCTGATCCGGGGCAAACAGGAGCCATGATGCAAGACAAGACTTCGTTCTCCCTCAAGACCCTGGCGGCTGCCACACTGGCCGCAGCACTGCTGGCTGCCTGCGGCAGCTCGCCGCCGACGCAGTTCTACACGCTGGCTGTACCGGCCGACGGTGCCGTCGCGCGCACGACCAGCCAGGGACCGCAGACCTTCATCGAAGTGATGCCGGTGTCGGTGCCGGAGCGCCTGGCGCGGCCGCAACTGGTGGTGCGCAGCGATGCCACGCGGGTGGAGGTGCTGGAGCAGGACCGCTGGTCTTCGCCCTTCAACAATGAATTGCGCGATGCGCTGTCTGCGGGCGTGGCGGCAAAGCTGGGGGCCATTGACGTCTCGCGTGGGGGGCGACCGGCGGACCAGGCCAGCTATCGCATCAACGTGGAACTGCGTGATTTCGACGCAGCCCGCAACGGCCAGGTCCAGGCCAGTTTCGGCTGGACCATCACGCGCTCGGATGACCGCCGCGGGACGGCCTGCCGCCTGACCGTGGTAGAACGGGTGGATGGCGGTGCCAATGCCGACGTTGTCGCGGCCACGCAGAAGGCGGTGGGGCAGGCGGTGCAGGCGATTGCCGATAATGTTCGAGCTTTGCAGGCAGGACTGGGTGGGCAGTGCTCAGGCTGAGCTAGCACGCGTTATGCTCCACACCTTTCTCGCCAAGGAGCAGTGCGATGCGATGGGAGGTAGTGGAGCTAAAACAGTGCGGCAAATATGCATTGCAGGTTCGCTTCAGGGATGGCATGGAAGGGTCGGTCAGATTCCTGCCGAGTTTCTTTCGCGGTGTGTTTGCTGAGCTGCAGGACCCCGCGCAATTCAGCCGGGTGCGCTTGGTCGATGGTGTGGTGACCTGGCCTGGTGAGCTGGATCTGGCACCAGACGCCATGCATGATGAGATCAAGCGCAATGGCCAATGGCTGCTTGCATGATCAAACCGCGATGAGCGCACCAAAGAAAAAGCCGCTTCCTTGGAAGCGGCTTTTCAACATCAGGACAGCTTGCAGCGATCAGCGATCGCCGTAGGAGCGACGCGGGCCGTCGGCGCGGAAGCCGCCGCCATTGCCCTTGTAGCCACCACCGCCGCCGCCTTCGCGACGCGGGCCGTTGCCGGCCGGCTTGGCGCCGCCGAAGCTGCGGCCTTCGCGGTTGCCACCGAAACCACCTTCACGATTGCCGCCGAAGCCGCCTTCGCGATGGCCGCCTTCACGGTTGCCACCGAAGCCACCTTCACGATTGCCACCGAAACCGCCTTCGCGATGACCGCCGCCTTCGCGGTTGCCAGCACCGAAGCGCGGACCGCTGTTGCTGCGGCCATCACCCGGACGCCAGCCGCCCGGCTTGCGCGGGCTGCGCGGTGCAGCCGACTTCTTCGGCTCGAAACCTTCGACCACATCCACCGGAATGGTCTGCTTGGTGAAGCGCTCGATGCGCTTGACCTGCATGCCTTCGGCATGATTGACCAGCGAGATCGCCACGCCATTGCGGCCGGCACGGCCGGTACGGCCGATACGGTGCACGTAGTCTTCAGCGAACTTGGGCAGGTCGTAGTTGAACACGTGGGTGATGCCCGGCACGTCGATGCCGCGCGCTGCCACGTCGGTGGCCACCAGCATGCGCACCTGGCCGCGACGCAGGCTGTTCAGGGTACGGTTGCGGGCACCCTGGTGCATGTCGCCATGCAGGGCGGCGGCCGCGAAACCGGCGATGTTCAGGCGATCGGCGATGGTGTCGGCGTCACGCTTGGTGGCGGTGAAGATCACGGCCTGGTCGATGCTGGTGTCGCGCAGCAGGTGGTCCAGCAGGCGGTTCTTGTGCGACAGGTCATCCACGAAGTGCACGCGCTGCATGATGTTTTCATGACGGGTCGACGAGCTGGCGATCTGGATGGTGGCCGGATTGTTGGTGATGCGCTTGGCCATGTTGCCGACGACGCCGTCCAGCGTGGCCGAGAACAGCATGGTCTGGCGGGTGGCCGGGGTTGCAGCGACGATCTTTTCGATGTCGTCGATGAAGCCCATGTCCAGCATGCG
>NZ_DBIC01000260.1:0-5218 GCF_002296545.1 Herbaspirillum sp. UBA812
TTCCTCACGGCCGAGGATATCGATCTGCCCGGCGTGGAGGGTGCCAAGTATTGCTGTAGCCCGCCGCCGCGCGATGCCAACGCCCAGGAGGCGGTCTGGGCCGGGCTCAAGGATGGCACGCTGGGCATGTATAGCTCCGACCATGCGCCGTATCGCTTCGACGAGAGTGGCAAGCTGCCGCGCGGCGAAGACACCACCTTCAAGGAAATGGCCAATGGCGTGCCGGGCATCGAGCTGCGTCTGCCGCTGCTGTTTTCCGAGGGCGTGCAGAAGGGCCGCCTCGACATCCACGAATTCGTGCGCCTGACCGCCACCAATCACGCCCACATGTATGGGCTCTCGCACTGCAAGGGCAATATCGCCGAGGGGCTCGATGCCGATCTGGTGATCTGGAATCCGGAACGCGAGACCACCATCACCGCAGCACTCCTGCACGACAACGTCGGCTATACGCCCTATGAAGGACGGCAAATCAGGGGTTGGCCGGAAGTGGTCACCAGCCGCGGCCGTGTGGTGGTCAGCGAGGGGGAATTGAAAGTGGCGCGCGGCTCGGGCCGCTTCATCGCACGCCAGTGTCCGGCACCGGCCAGCCTTGCGCAGCGGCCGACGCGCAGCCATCTGCCGGGCTTGCTCGGCCTCAAGGGAAAGGCATGGGAATCGCAATGAGCAACAAGGACAATCGCTTCGGCCTGGCCGTGGCGCAGATGGGGCCCGTGCAACTGGCCGAGAACCGGACCACGGTGGTGCGCCGTCTGCTCGAGATGATGCGCGAGGCCGCAGCCCGTGGCGCGAAGATGGTGGTGTTTCCGGAGCTGGCGCTGACCACGTTCTTCCCGCGTTACTGGATGGAAGACCAGGCCGAAGTCGATGCGCGCTTCTTCGAGACCGAGATGCCGGGTCCGCAGACACGGCCCTTGTTCGAACTGGCCGCGCAGCTCAGGATCGGTTTCTACCTCGGCTATGGCGAACTGACCGCCGATGACCATCACTACAACAGCTCCATCCTGGTGGATGAAACAGCCCGGATCGTGGCCCGCTATCGCAAGATCCACCTGCCGGGACACAGCGACCACAAGCCCGATGCGCCCTTCCAGCATCTGGAAAAGAAGTACTTCGAGGTCGGCAACGATGGCTTTGGCGTCACCGACATGCTGGGCACCCGCATCGGCCAGTGCCTGTGCAATGACCGCCGCTGGCCCGAGACCTATCGCGTCATGAGCCTGCAGAGCGCACGTATCGTCACGCTGGGCTACAACACGCCGTCCTGGAACATCCACTGGAACGAACCGCCCCATCTGCGCATGTTCCACCACCTGCTGTCGCTGCAGGCCAATGCCTACCAGAACGGGTTGTGGGTGGCGGCCGCCGCCAAGTGCGGTGTCGAGGATGGCTTCCACATGATCGGCGGCTCGGCCATCGTCGCGCCTTCCGGCGAGATCGTGGCGCAGGCGCAAGGCGAGGAGGATGAGGTGATCTTCGCCAGTTGCGATCTGCAACTGGGTGAAACCTTCCTGCAGCACGTCTTCAATTTCGCCAAGCACCGCCGTCCGGAACATTACCGCCTCATCGTCGAGCGCACCGGGGCCGGTGCGCCGTTGGCACCGTCCGAGCTGTCTACCTGAATCACTGTCCACCTTCCACCCAATCGAGGAGTGTTGCGATGTTTCCGTTCCTGGTACTGCCTTCCAAGTCTTCCCTGAAATACTCCCTGCTGGCCGTACTCTCGGCCAGTGCACTGCTGTCGGCCGGTGCCATGGCCCAGGGTGGCCCGCTGCGCACCGGAGTGGATGCCACCTTTGCGCCGCATGCGATGGTCAAGCTGGGCGGGGGCCTGCAAGGCTTCAACATCGACCTGGGCGAAGAACTGGCACGCCGCCTGGGCCGCAAGATCGAAATCGAAGGCACGGAATTTTCCGGGCTGGTGCCGGGCCTGAATGCCAAAAAATACGATTTCGTGCTGGCCCCCGTCACGGCCACCCCGGAGCGCGCCAAGGCCATGCTCTTCACCGAAGGCTATCTGGATACTGACTACACCTTCGTCATCAAGAAGGGAGCTGCCCCCATCAATGCGCTGGAGGACCTCAAGGGCAAGACCATCTCGGTCAACAAGGGCTCGGCCTATGAACTCTGGGCGCGTGACAACGCCCCCAAGTACGGGTTCAAGTACGACGTCTATGGCAACAATGCCGATGCGGTGCAGGCCGTGCAATCCGGCCGCGCCGATGCCAACCTGGCCGGCAGTACGGTAGCCGCCTGGGCTGCCAAGCAGAATCCGGCCGTGCAGACCACCTACACCGTCAAGACCGGTCTGGTGTGGGCGCTGGCCTTCCGCCTGGACGACAAGGCCGGCCGCGATGCTGCCGGCATGGCGCTCAAATGCATGAAGCAGGATGGCACGCTGGGCAAGATCGCGCAGAAGTGGTTCGGCTATACCCCGGCCGCCGATGCCACCGTGGTCAAGGTCGGCGTGGGGCAGGGCGTGCCTGGGCTGGATGGTTACGACCCCACCCCGGTGACGCTCAAGTGCAATTGATGCCACTGAGCCGACACTTCATGCCGACCGCCTGAACGAGACAGAAGCCTCCATGAACCTAGCCGCTCCCATCCTAGAAATCGTCGGCCTGCACAAGTCCTATGAAGGCAATACCGTCCTGCGCGGGATCGACCTGCGCGTGCGGCCGGGCCAGCTGATCTGCGTGATCGGTCCTTCCGGTTCGGGCAAGAGCACGATGCTGCGTTGCTGCAACCGGCTCGAAGAACCCAGTGCCGGCCAGATCGTGGTGGATGGGCAGGACATCATGCATGCCCGCACCGATCTCAATGCGGTACGCCAGAAGATCGGCATGGTGTTCCAGCAGTTCAACCTGTATCCGCACATGAGCGTGCTGGGCAATGTGATGCTGGCGCTGAAGAAGGTCCAGAAGCATACGCATGCCGAGGCCGAGCGCCGCGCGCGGCGCGCCTTGGAACAGGTGGGCATGCTGGAGAAGGCATCTGTCTTCCCCGGCCAGCTCTCCGGCGGACAGCAGCAGCGCGTGGGCATTGCCCGGGGCATCGCGCTGGAACCCAAGGTGATGCTCTTCGATGAACCCACCAGCGCGCTCGACCCCGAACTGGTCGGCAGTGTTCTGCAGGTGATGCGGCAGTTGCGCGAGGCTGGCATGACCATGCTGGTGGTCACGCACGAAATGGCCTTTGCCCGGGCGGCGGCCGACCGTGTGGTTTTCATGGACGGTGGCGTGATCGTCGAGGAGGGGCCGCCCGAGCAGATCTTCGGCAATCCGCAGCAGGCTCGCACCAAGGCCTTCGTGGCGCGCTTCGCACAGCACGGCTGAGTCATGGAGCAATTTCTATTTACCTTCTTCAATGCCGAGATCGCTGCGCGCTACTGGCCGGACATCCTGCGCGGCATGGGCGTGACGGTCCTGCTGAGCCTGGCGGTGATTGCTTCCGGCCTGCTGCTGGGGCTGTCGCTGGCGGTGTTGCGTGCGACCGGCAAGCGCGGCCTGGTGGGGCTGGTGGTGGCCTTTGCCGATGTGATGCGGGCCTTGCCGCCGCTGATCCTGATCATCGTGCTCTTCTTTGCGTTTCCATACATCGACCTGGCCATGTCGTCCTTCACCGCCACCTGGCTGGCGCTGACCTTGGTACTGGCGGCCTATGCCGAGGAAAGCATCTGGGCCGGCATCGCCTCCTTGCCGCGCGGCCAGAGCGAAGCGGCGCGCTCGACCGGCCTGTCATGGGGACAAACCATGGTCGCCGTGATCCTGCCGCAGGCACTGCGTATGGCGGTGCCGCCGCTGACCAACCGGGTCATTTCGATTACCAAGAATACGGCACTGGGATCGGTGGTGGCCTTGTCGGAGATTCTCAATACGGCTCAGGCCGCCAGCAGCAATGCCGGCAATCCCACACCCCTGATGCTGGGTGCGGCGGCTTATCTGGTGATCTTCATTCCGGTGGTCTTGTTCGCGCGCTGGCTCGAAACCCGCTGGCGCTGGAAACGATAGGAGAGGGCCGGCATGGATGCCTTGTTGCAGAATTTCTTCAACCTGGAGGTCTATCGCCAGGTCCTGCCCTTCCTGCTGGGCGGCTTGTGGACCACGGTGTGGCTGTCGCTGCTGGTGATACCTATCGGAGTGGTATCGGGATTGCTGCTGGCCTTGCTGGCCACGCAGAGCCGTTCGCGCACGATGCGCATTGCGGTGGCGGTGTATGTGGACTTCTTTCGATCCTTCCCGCCGCTGGTGCTGCTGATCCTGATCTATTTCGGCGCACCCTTCCTCGGGCTGGAACTGCCCAAGCTGATGGCCGTGGCGCTGGGCTTCATGTTCAACAATTCCAGCTATTTCGCCGAGGTGCTGCGCGCCGGCATAGAAAGCGTACCGAGCGGCCAGATGGAAGCGGCCCGTTCTACCGGCCTGTCGCGCACTCAGGCGCTGGCCTGGGTGATCGTGCCGCAGGCCGTGCGCAACGCCTTGCCCGACCTGATCGGCAATGGCATCGAGGTCATCAAGCTGACCACCATTGCCAGCGTGGTGGCACTGCCTGAGCTGCTGCGCGTGGCGCGCGATGCGCAATCGCTGGTCTACAACCCTTCGCCCATCGTGCTGGCAGCCTTGCTCTATCTGGCGCTGTTGCTGCCACTGGTGCGCTGGCTGTCGCGGCTGGAGCACCGCGGCCGCACCTTGCACTGAGGGTGGCCGCAGGCGCTGCATCAGGCTGCGCTGAGCAGCCCCATGCGCGGATGAATCACCGTCTCGCGTGCTGGGGCCACGGCAGGCTGAGCCTGTTCCAGCCGGAACACCGATACGGCATCCCGCAGACTGTCAGCCTGTTGCGCCATGGATTGCGCCGCACTGGCCGACTCCTCCACCAGCGCCGCATTCTGCTGGGTCACTTCATCCATTTGCGAGATGGCGATGTTGATCTGGCTGATCCCCGAACTCTGTTCGCTGGAGGCGGCCGTGATCTCGCTCATGAGGTCGTTGACCTGCTGGATCGATTGGACCACCTGATCCATGGTCTGGCCAGCTTCATCGACCAGTTTCTGGCCAGCTTCCACATGTTCCACCGACGACTCGATCAGCCCACGGATTTCCTTGGCCGCCGAGGCGCTGCGCTGGGCCAGCGAGCGCACTTCGCTGGCGACCACCGCGAAGCCGCGTCCCTGCTCACCGGCGCGCGCCGCTTCCACAGCGGCGTTCAAGGCCAGGAT
>NZ_DBIC01000338.1:0-14200 GCF_002296545.1 Herbaspirillum sp. UBA812
GCTCGATGACGGTCCGGGTGGCCAAGTTGCCAGGTTCCGTCGGCAGCCTGCCCGGGCAACTGCGCGGATATGAACAAATTCGCTCCTTCTATACCTCGCAGACGCTGTTCACCCTGGTCGACCTGCCGCTGGGCCTGCTGTTCGTGCTGGTGATCGCCTTCATCGCCAGTCCCTGGATGGCGCTGGTGCCGACCGTGTTCGGGCTGGCGGCCATCGGCATCGGCTATCTCTCCAATCGCAAGGTGGTGCGCCTGGCCGACAAGAGCGCGGCGGCCTCCAACCTCAAGACCGGCCTGCTGGTGGAGACGGTGGAGGGGGTGGAGACCATCAAGTCCGGTTCCGGCGGCTGGAAATTCCTCTCGCGCTGGATCGACGTCAGCGCCGAGTCCATCCGCAGCGACATGGCCATGCGCGCCATCGGCGACCATGCCGGCTATATCGCTGCCATGCTGCAGCAACTGAGCTACTCGACCACCGTCATCGTCGGCTCGTTCCTGGTCATCAACGGCCAGATCACCATGGGTGCGTTGATCGCCTGCTCCATCCTGGGTGGCCGCATCCTGGCCCCGGTGGCCATGATTCCCGGCCTGATGGTGCAGCGTGCGCATACCAAGGCCACCTTGGCCGGACTGGAAAAGATCTATGCCCTGCAGACTGATCAGGGTAACGAGCGCCAGCTGACCCCGGACACCCTGCGCGGCGAGTTCCGCGTGGAAGAAGTGAAATTCACCTATGCAGGCAGCATGCTCAATGCCATGAGCATTGACCAGCTGGGCATCAGGGCAGGGGAGCGCGTCGCCATCCTCGGACCGATCGGTGCCGGCAAGTCCACCATCCTGCGCCTGCTCTCCGGTCTGTACCGGCCGCAGCAAGGCCGCATCCTGATCGATGGCCTGGACATGGCCAACATCAACCGCCTGACGCTGAATCAGCACATCGGCTATCTCCAGCAAGATCACCGTCTCTTCGTCGGCACCCTGCGCGAGAACCTGCTGATCGGCCTGCCCGATCCCGGCGACGAAGTGCTGCGCCAGGTGATGGAGCGCACCGGCCTGCTGCGCCTGGTCTCAGCCCATCCCAAGGGACTGGACCTGCCGATCCAGGAGGGCGGGCGCGGCCTGTCCGGTGGCCAGCGCCAGCTGGTGGCCTTCACCCGGCTGCTGCTGTGCCGGCCTGACATCTTCCTGCTCGATGAACCCACGGCCTCCATGGATGAAGACCTGGAGCGTCACTGCCTGGGCGTGCTCAATGAAGAAATCAGCGGTGGCCGCACTCTGGTGGTGGTTACCCACAAGCCTGCCTTCCTGCCCATGGTCGAACGCGTGATCGTGGTGGTGGGCAACCGGATCGTGCTCGACGGCCCGCGCGATGCCGTCCTGGCCCGACTGCGCGGTGATACCGCCAGTGCGGGGAATGCCGTCGTCGCCTGAGGTTCGCCATGACCATGAGCTTGAAAATGAATAAACCCGATCCCCATCACTCCCTGGTCTCGGCGCGCTGGATGTTGCGCCTGTCCATGCTCAGTGTCGTGCTGCTGCTGGTCTGGGCCGGCCTGAGCCACATCGATCAGGTCACCCGCGCGCAAGGGCAGGTGATTGCGGTCTCCCGTACGCAGTCGGTGCAGGCCCCTGATGGCGGACCCGTCAAGCAGATCCTGGTGAAGGAGGGGGAGGCCGTCAAGCAGGGGCAATTGCTGATGGTGCTGGAGCAGGACCGTATCCAGACCTCCCTCAACGACAGCCGCGCCAAGGTCGCAGCGCTGCGCATCAGCCTGGCGCGCCTGCGTGCCGAGGTGTACGGCCAGCCGCTGGTGTTCGAACCGGACTTGCTGGAGTACAAGGAATACATCGCCAATCAGAAGGACCTCTACATCAAGCGCAAGGCCCTGATCGACCAGGATCTGCAGGCCCTGCATGACATGCTCGGCCTGGCCTCGCAGGAACTGCAGATGAACCGCAACCTGGAGCAGACCGGCGACGTCGGCCGCGCCGACGTCCTGCGGCTGCAGCGCAACGTGGCCGACATCCGCGCCCAGATCAACAACAAGCGCAACAAGTATTTCCAGGAAGCCCTGGTCGACATGACGAAGGTGCAGGAAGACCTCAACACCCAGCGTGAACAGCTGGAAGACCGCAGCCAGGTGCTGGAACACACCGAGTTGCGGGCACCGGCTGACGGCGTGGTCAAGAACATCAAGCTCACCACCATTGGCGGCGTGGTGCGCCCGGGTGACGTGGTGATGGAAATCCTGCCGGTGGACAACCTGATTGTCGAGGTGAAGGTATCGACCACCGACTCCGCCTATGTCAAAGCCGGTCAGGAGGCCAACGTCAAACTTGATGCCTATGACTATTCGATCTACGGCACCCTCAAGGGCCAGGTCGTCTACGTCAGCCCCGATACCTTGCTGGACGAAACGCGCCAGGGAGCCGTGCCCTATTACCGCGTCCACATCGCACTGGAGGAGGCCGTCTTCAAGGGCCAGAAGGCCAGTGCCATCCATGTCAAGCCCGGCATGACCGCCACCGTCGAGATCAAGGCCAATACCCGTACCGTCCTGTCCTTCTTGGTCAAGCCTATCGCCAAGACTCTTCAGGAATCGATGGGGGAGCGGTAAGCACCATCGATTGCCCACTACTACCACTACAAGGAAAATTCCATGAAACCTGTCTCACTACCCAAGCAATCTGCTCCCGATCCGGCTTATCTTCTGCCGATGATCGGTACGCTGGCCGTATTTGCCATGTACATGCTGGTCAACGGCCTGCTTTACGGACGCGTGAAAGAGCTGATGGAGCACGTGGCCAATCCCTACTTCGTCATCTTGCTGGTGGTCGTGACCATCATCGGCCAACTGCTCACCCTGTGGCAAACCTGGCGTCTGCTGGGTGAAGGAAAGTACCTCGGTCTGCTGGTCCGCCGTTTCAAGTCCTCCGAGACCCAGGACCGCCGTGTCAAGCTGGCCAACCTGAATGATACGCTGGCAGGTGTGCCCGCCGGCCTGGAAGTGCGGACCTTGTTCCAGAACCTGCTAAGCAAGGATGGTACGGCCCCGGTCCATGATCCTGCGCGTCTGCAGCACCAGGCTGACAGCTTCGCGCTGGAAATCCAGCGCCGTACCACGCTGACCCAGTACATCGCCAACACCCTGATCGGCCTGGGCCTGTTCGGCACCTTCCTCGGCCTGATCGTGACCCTGAAGGAGGTGGCAGCCCTGATCGGCCTGTTCGGCGTGGCCGGTTCGGGCGGCAGCGACATGATGGCGCAGTTCTTCCAGAAGATGAGCGCGCCGCTGGCCGGCATGGGTGACGCCTTCGTCGCCTCGCTGCTGGGCCTGGGCGGATCCATCGTCAACAACGTGCAGTTGCTGGCTACCCGCAAGCTGCAGCGCGTGCTGTGCAACCGGGCCGAAGCGGCGTACATGAGCGTGGCCGAGGCCGTTTGCGTGCCCGCCAACGGTGAGCCGGACGAACAGCAGATGCGCAACGATTTCTCCGTAGCCCAAGCCCAGCTGCAGGAAATCCGCAGCATCCGCAACGAGATGCACCAGCAGACCGAAGCCGTCCTGCTGGCCTCGTCCCGCATGCGCCAGGCCAGCGAACCCCTGGTGAAGTGCCTGGAAGGACTGGAAAAGCGCACCGCCGCCCAGGCCCAGGATCGCCCGCAACTGGAGCAGATTGCCGCCACCATGGAGCAGCGTCTCGGTGCGCTGGTCCACAAGTTCGAAGACACCCAGCAAGCGCATCAGGGCCTGCTGACCAGCGTACGGGCCATGGAAGTGCACCTGGCCGGCATCGCCATGGGGCAGACCGAAGCCAGCGACGACCAGCGCAGCGTCTCGCGCAAGCTGAGCGACCTGATCGCCGCCGCCACCCAGGAGGCCGAACTGGCGCGCCAGGCCATGCGCGAGCATGCGGACACCCTGCGCTCCGCCGTGGGACAAGACCTGCGCCAGCTCAGCGAACTGATCGAATCGAATCTGCGAGAACAGCGCGAACAAGGGCAGGCCCTGAGCAGCATGCAGACCAGCTCGCGCAGTACGCAGGTGGCCGTCGAGACCGTCGGTGCGCAACTGCTGCAGCAAGGCCAGCAACTGCAGCCGCACCTGATCGAAATCATCGCCCGCATCGACAAGGTCGACATGAATGCCGCCGCGAGGGCGCAAGCCACACTCTCGGCGACCGGCAGTCCGGACCCGCGGCTCTCGGAAGAACAGCAAGACCAGCAGGACCGCTTGCCACCCTCAGGTGCCGATCCGGAAAGCCATTCCTGACCTGCTGTCCCGGCAAGGGCCAACGTGATGTTGGCCTTTGCCTGTCTGGTGCAGCGTTTTCGTCACTTATTTCATTCATTACTCACTCCATAGACCAGAGAAAGAGCGCTTCGTATGTCCAATGATCAAAACAAGGCTGGAATCAACCCGATCAGCAACAAGCAATTGGGCACTGCCCCGCTCCCGTTGATCATGCCGTCGGCCCGGCGCACCACCGTGGCAGCAGCCAGCAAGTCCGGAAAATCCATCAAGACGGCCCAGCCCGGCAAGGAGCATACGGATGCGGCACCAGACGAGCCGCACGCCGACATGGACCCGCTGACCGAAGCCGAGGCCGCCGCGCGCGCGCAGGAAAGCGCCGACGCCGCCATGTCGGTACGCCGTGGCGAGGCAGACGAAGACGAGGAGGAGAGGACGGAGGAACTTTCCGGCAACGCCCGGCAGGACGATGAGCGCCTGCTGCTGGCTCAGGCCAGCAGCGCTTCATCCGGCAGCAAGACCGGTGCCGGTCAGACCAGCGCCGATGCTCCCGTCAGTGTGGGCGAGGAACTGTTGCGCCAGGCCGCCCCCTTGCCCGGCGCGCGCGAAAAATCCGGCGCCGACTGGATGGAGAGCTGGTTCGGCAAAGACTGGAAGCTGCCGCTGGCCATCGGCGGTGGCGCGCTGGCGCTGTTGGGTCTGGCGGCCGCCGGCGGTGGTGGCGGCAGCAGCAGCAGCAGCAACACGAACGCGCAGCCGGATGCAGGCACCACACCGGCCGTCCCCAGCAATACCTGGACACTGACCGTGACCCCGGCCGCCGGCATCTTCATCGCCGGAGCCTCGGTGCGCGCCATTGCCCAGAAGTGGACGGGCGGGGAGTGGCAGGACATCGGCAGCGCGACCACCGTGGACCGCAATGGCCGCATGAGCATCAAGGTCGAGAAGAGCCAGGTCACGGCGCAGGACATTGTGCGGGTGGTGATCCGCGATACCGGCAGCAGTGCGGACCAGCGTGATGAGGTCGCCGGCCCGATGACCCTGGGCTCCACTGACATGGTGGCCATCATCGGCAATCTCACCTCAGACCAGCAGCTCACCGTGAACCCGCTGACCACGCTGGCCGCGGGACGCATCGGCCAGGATCTGTCGGCCGCCAACATCGACGCCATCCATGCTGCCGTGGCCAAGGCCTTCGGCATCAATGCGGGCGACCTGGCGCATCTGCTGCCGACCTTCCTGGGTGGCGGCGGCAATCCTATCCTCACGCCGGACAGCCAGAACTACGCTCTGGCGCTGGGCCTGCTGGCGGGTATGGCGCAGGCGCAGCGCGACGCCGGCGTGGCCAGCGAGGATGCGCTGGGGGCTGCGCTCAAGCTCTTGGCCAGTGCCTTTGAAGAGCAAGCGGGCAAGTGGGTATTGAATCTGGAAAAGATCCGTTCGGCCACGGTCCGTGGTGCGGATGGCCAGACCCTGATGCCGGTCGGCCTGGATGAAGCTGCCCTCCGGCTCTACAACGCCGCCAGTGCAGATGGCGCGGGTGCCAATGGCGCTCAGGTGCCCTACATCAATATCGATACGGGGACAGAAAAGCCGGCCGCCGGTAAAACCCCCGCGCCAGGGGTGGCGGCAAGCATCAGCGCCGTCAGTTTTTCTGACGGATTGACGCTGAGGGTCAATACCGCCGATTCGGTCAAGGCGGGAGATAGCCTGCGTATCGAATTCATCCGCCTGGGCGCAGATGGCAAGCCCGTCGAAAATGCAAAAATCTTCACTTATGACTATGTCCTGACCCAGAAGGATGTCGATGCCGTCCGCAACAGCATCAATGACGCCAGCAACAAGGGGGGCGGCTTCTTCAAACTGACCGTGCCCACGCATATCGACGATCCGGCCAGAGCAGGCAATAGAGGAACCCGGCCAGCCCAGCCTTCCTCGTCCGATGCGACCATCTTCCTGCTGCCGGTCACCCGCCGTGACGGCGAGCAGGACAGCTACTACGATCCGGCCCCGAATGTCGACGCCACCTTCCAGCTGCGTGCTACTGGCAGCGCACTGGGCTATGTCGCCGCGGGGGCCAAAATCAGCCTGAACATGGCGCAGATCGCACTGGAATCGGCGCCGCCCGGCGGCACCTTCAACGGCATGGCCGATTCGGGAGCCAGCACGCTGCGCATTGCACTGGCCTTGCCCTACAAGATCTCCTGGAGCGGTAATGCTCCCAAGCTGATTGTCAAACTGGCGGGGAGCAATTTCGAGGCTGATTGTGAGACTTCGGGCAACACCAACGGTGGTGATGTACTGCACTTCATACTCAGGCTGGGGGCGGCAGGAGATGCGTCCAAGCCGTCCACCAAAGGCCTTGATGGCGAGATCAGCATTCCGGTGAATGCATTGAAGTTTCACGCTGACAGCTACGTCTATACCGACGGTGGCAATGTGCTGTTCACGCCGGACGGTGCCGGAAACTGGAGCGACCGGGACGGCCATGCGGTCCCCGGCAACAACATCGCCGCAGCCATTGGCGTGGACACACAATTGAACACCACCTACAAGGTGGATACCACACCGCCGGCCGATCCCAAGCTGGAGATGGTCGAGCGTCCCGTGTTTGTCAACGGCTTCCGTCCGGCGCTGGACGCATCAGGTGCGGGCGTGCCGATGCCGGAAAAGCTCAATGCCATTGTCAGCAGTAATCCTGACGACGGCTTTTCCGTATGGACCAGCAAAATTACGCAGAAATTCTCGGTCGTCACGGGGCAGCCTTTTGACAAGGTCAATGACAAGGGCGCCATTGTGAGGTTGATGGTCTCGTTCACAGGTACGGGCGGTCCCGGCGAAAACTTTGCCGAAGCGATTCTTGCGGAAGAAAGGCTTGATGAAAAGGGGGAGGCAACGTTCACCGAGTCCAGCTATAAAGCCGAAGTCGTGGCGAGTCTCAACAGGTTTGCGCAAAAGGCCAACTTCGGGGACGGCGTACCGCTGAAACTGAGTGCCTATGTACTCGATAAAGCCGGCAATAAAAGCCAGCAGCAGAACCTGACGTTCTCCGGCAATAGCGACACGGCCAAATTCGTGCTGGATGTGCAGGCACCTAGTGCACCGACCAACGTGCAACTTGACACAGGCAGCGATACGGGCCGCGATACGGGCAGCACTACTACCGATAACATCACCGCGCTCTCCCATCCGGTCGTGATCGTGACGGGAGGAACGATTGGTTCGGTCATTTCGCTCTGGTCAGATGCCGGGCACACGCAACTGCTTGGCAGGGGCCAGGTCGAGGCGCTTTCGAACGTTGCTGGGAACAATGGTGCCCGGATCACCTTGAGCGCCATCTTGCAATCTGGTGACAACACCCTCTATGCCACGGTGCTCGATCAGGCCGGCAACAAGAGCGTCGGCGACAAGAGCCTGCAGGTTACCTATCTGAAGCCGATTGACGGCAACACCCCGCTCAAGCTCAACATCAGCAGTACCGCGCCCGCAGTCTCCAAGGGTTTTTACAAGGTCGGTGACGTCATCGAGGTCTCGGTCGACTTTGGTCGCGACGTGTTCCTCAAGCAGGGGAAGGTCAGCTCGCAACTGGCCGTGCAGCTGGTTCCTGCAAAAGCAGACGGTGCACCGCAGCCGACGCCCAATGAGATCGCCAAAGCGCTGTACGTTGGCGGCTTGGGTGGCCCCATCCTGAAATTCAAGTACACGGTGGAACAGGACATCGACAGAGGCGCGCTCAACAGCGTATTCACCGCTGCCGCGCTGCTCAACGCCGATCAGGTGCTGGAAGATGTGGCCGGCAGCACGGTGATCGGCAAGTTCATTGCCGTGGATGGACAATCGCTCAAGATCGACACCATTGCACCCCTGGCACCGACGGTGGTGTTGCCGGCAGGTCTGCCGATGACGGATGGCCAGCCCACGTTCAGTCTGGACGCCGCTACCAACCGCGGCTTTACCGTGAAGGCTGAAGCCGGCAGCACGATCAGCATCAAGGTCAAGAACATCAACAATCTCACCGGCAGCGGTTATACCAAGACCGTGATCGCGACCGGCGCTGAGCAGATCATTACGCCTACTGCCGCCGAATTGGCCGGCATCACGGGCAGCGTGTTCCAGGTCACTGCCACCGCCACGGATGCCGCCGGCAACATCAGCGCGCAGAGTGTCGCCCAGACGTTCGTGCTGGACGTCAGGGCACCGGTCGCTTCGGCGGTCAGCAGCAGCCTGAACAGCGTCACCAATCAGCCCTTCGATTTCAAGGTCAGCTTCGATGAGGCGCTCAGGGCCGCGCCGAACAAAGATGATTTCACGGTGACCAATGGATCGATCACTGACGTGGTTCCAATCCCCGGCACCAATAGCTTCACGGTCAAGGTTACTCCAGCGCCCGGTGTTGACGCCGGTGTGGTCAGCCTGAGCATCAAGCCGGGCGCAGCTATGCCCTTGGCTGATATCGCCGGCAACCCGGTCGTGGCAGGCAATACGCTGGCCACCCAGGCCATTGATACCCGGGCTCCGGTCATCTCGGCGCGTCCCGAGGCCAGCGGCCCGGTGAAGAACGGGCCGATCAACTTCATCGTCGAGTTCAATGAAGCGCTGGATGCCGCCAAGGGCGGGGTACTGCTTAAAGAAAACTTTACTGCCACGAACGGCAGAGTGACCTCAGTGACTGCGCTGGATGCGTCCACCAAGCGCTACAAGGTGACCGTCGATCCGCAACTGCCAGCCTCAAGCACCACGTCGGACACGCCAGTCTCATTGAATTACGTTCAAGTCTTTTCGCCGGGCTTCGCTGTGGCCAGCGACGCGGTCGGCAACCGAACCCAGAACCAGAGCAGCATCGCGACGCAGATCGTCGACATCATTGCCCCGACCATCACCAGCAGCGCCCTCAGCGCCACGGTCAAGACAAACAATCCGGTCAAGGCGGGCTACTACCACGCGGGCGACACGCTGACCGTCACGGTCGCATTCAGCGAGGCCGTGGTGGTCACCGGCACGCCCACGCTGGACCTGGATCTGGGGGGGGGCGACCCCGCGCCGGGCCAGCTTCAGCGGCCAGAGCGAAGACAAGCGCAGCGTCATCTTCACCTACGTCGTGGCCACTGGCGACAACACGGCCACGGGCGTGGCCTTGCCGGCCGACGGCATCAAGCTGCCCGCTGGCAGCAGCATCACCGATGTGGCCGGTAACGCGGCCACCCTGACGCAGGCTGCCAAGCCTGGTGACGCGAATGTCAAGATCGACAACGTGGCACCGGGCATTGAAGCTGCGAGTATCGAACCTGCGGCGGCCACTGCGAATGGCCTCTACAAGACGGGGGCCGTGCTGACGGCGGCGGTACGCTTCAGCGAAGAGGTCGAGATCAGTATTACCGGTGGAAAGCCGACCCTCTCGTTGAGCATCGGCGGTCAGGAGCGCACGGCGACCTTGAGGGATCGCACGGCGGCAGATGACAAGAAGCTGCTTTACTTTACCTATACGGTGACGGCCGGCGACAACGAACCGTCCGGCGTCGTCATTCCCGCCAATGCCCTCAAGCTGGCGGGCGCGGCCATTACGGATGTTTCCGGCAACAATGCCGTGCTGGCATACAGCGGTAGCGCGCCCAATGCGAGCATCAAGGTGGATACCAACGCGCCGGTGGTGAGCAGCGTGGTGGTCAGCGCTGCCGCCGATGCCGGCGGTACCGGCGGCCTCTATCGCGCGGGCGACAAGCTCACGGCCACGGTGACGTTCAATGAGAGCGTTCAGGTCGATATCAGCGCCGGCAGTCCCACCTTGAAACTGCAGGTTGGGGCCGCTACGTACGATGCGACCTACGACAGCCAGAGTGGCAATGCCGTCAAGTTCAGCTACACCCTGAGCCCTGCTGATGCCGCCCCGGCCGGCGTAGCCGTCGCAGCTGGCGGCCTCGAATTGCACAACGCCGTCATCACCGATCTGGCCGGCAATGCTGCCAACCTGGCTTACGCCGCGGTCCCGCCCAATCCGGCCGTGAAGGTGGACAATGCTGCGCCGACCATCACCGGCTTCAGCGCAGCCACCGACAGCACGCTGATCATCGGTAGTTCGCTGATGCTCAAGGCCAAGGTCTCCGAAGCACTGCGTCCGGGGGCCACCATGAAAGTCAGCCTGAACAATGGCGGCGAGGCCACGCTGACGCTGGATCAAAGTGACCCGACCCAATTTGTGGGGCAGTACACCGTTCAGGAGGCGCAGAACACCTCCAACCTAAAAATCAGCAGCTTCACCAGCACTGCCAAGGACCTCGCCGGCAATGCCCTGAGCCTGGGCGTGCCTGCTGGAAGCGCCAACCTCGGTGCGGTCAACCCCATCGCCGTTGATGCCACTCGTCCTTCCAAGCTGACTCTGTTCCAGCTGGACGCGGCCAGCGATGCCGGGTTCTCCGACAAGGACGGCCTGACCAACGTGACGTTGCCCAGCTTCCGTCTGGAAGGGCTGCAAACAGGGGCTCTTGTCACGATCAGCGCGACCTGGAACGGCAGTGTGCGCACGCTGCTGACGTTCACTGCCACGGCCACCAGCCAGAAGGTGACGCTGAGCGGGACGGCATTGGCCGATGGCACCTACACGGCCGTGAGCGCGAGCCAGTTCAGTCCCACCGGCAACCCCAGCGAAGGGCTGTTGCTGGGCAATACCTCGAAGTCCGGCGAGATGACTATTTCCACGGTCGCACCCACTGGCGTGGCGGCCAGTCTGGTGTTCGATTACATTCAGGACACGCTGGCCGAAAATGAACTGGGCCGCTATCTCACCCAAGCCGACGGAGCCAAGACCACAGGCAGTCAGACTGCGCGCGATTACAGCACCAGCATCCAGACGCCCCGTTTCAATTTCCTCAATGGGCAGGATAGTGAAATCGCCGTGCTTTTCCGCGATGTGAACGGTAACAACGCCTTCGATGCAGGCGACATCGTACTGGGCCGCAAGCAGATCGGCTCCGCCTCTGCGGTCTCCAGCTATCGGGTGACGACGGTGGGGGATGTGAAGAATAACGGCCATTTCGTCGACGTCGCGCCAGAAAACGGGCTGGCCAATGGCCTCTACACCGACATCAAGCTGGTCCTGCAAAGCGAGGCGGGTAGCTATGGTGCGGTTTCAGCTGCCGCTGTGGGTAACCTGAAAGTCATCAACAATGCACCGTTGAAGGCGCTCACGGACGTCAGGGCGACCCAGGCCATCCCATCCGATCCGACTTCGGCCAAGACCTTGCAGCTGAGCGTTGCTGGTGGCCAGCAGGGTGCGCTGCTGACCATCACGGCCGACCTGATTGCTCCGAATGGAAGCAGGACGTCTGGCGTGACGATCGGTAGCGGCATACAGACCGCCAGCAAGATGGTGGAGATCGATACCTCCGGCTTGAATGGCCGCTATGAAAACTTCACGGCCCTCCAGCGCTATGCGGGCAAGACCAGCACCCCGGTGGAGGTGAAGAGCCAGTCGGGCGGTACGCTGGTAGCGATCTGGGATCACGTTGCACCGACGGTCACGGTGGCACTCAAACCGGGAACTGCAGCGGCCCATCCGGGGCAGCCAGTCGATGTTGAATTTACCTTCAACGAGGCAGTCACGGACTTCACTGCGGATGACGTCATCGTCACAGGCGGCGCGCTGGGCGCCTTGACTGCGCCCACCGGGACCGGCCTCAAGTGGACGTCGACGTTTACGCCGTCTGCCGCGGGCAATGTGGCGCCCAGCATTCAAGTCAAGGGCGGCTCCTATACCGATCTTGCAGGCAATCAAGGCGCGGGTAGCGACGTGTTCCACGTCACGACCAACACGCCTGGAACCGTGACCCTCTCCGGCGGCTCGGCTGGCGGCAGTGTGCCGCAGGTCGGCGATACGCTGACTGCCAGCGTGACTGATCCTGATACGGTAGTCGCTCCCAGCGTGTCCTATGTCTGGCGCGTGGATGGCACGGTAGTGCCCGGCGAGACTGCACCCACGTATGTGGTGAAGGCGGCTGACCGTGGCAAGACGATCACGGCCGATGTTCACTACACCGACGGTGCTGGCGTGAGCGATACCGTCAGTTCGACTCCGACCAGTGCAGTGCTTGCGCAGAACAGCCCGGGAACGTTTGCAGTCAAGATCAATGGCCGGTTGCTTTCTGCGGCTGAGATGGCTGATCCCGCTGACCGGATCTTGCGCTGGAACGACCATGTGCAGGTCGTGTTGAACGATGCGGATGGTGTTGATGCGACCAGGCCGCAGACCAACAAGTGGGGCACCAGGGACACTCATATGCCGGTTGGCATCGAGGGTGCCCTGGCCTTGGACTTCACGGTCCCCCAGCGTCTCGCGAAGGATGAGCGGGTGACTCTGCTGGCTACCTACACAGACCTCGCGGGCAAGACTGCCACCATCGAGACCCCGGTCTTCAAGATTCGTCCCGACCAGCGGCCCGGTAGCGTGACGATCGCTGCCTATGATTCCACAGACCCCAACAACCCCCAGCACCCCGTTGCTGAGGGCGCTGCACTGCAGGTGGGAAATTGGGTTCATGCAAGCGTCGAGGACCCGAATGATCTCGACCTGAACAATGTCACATATACCTGGCGCGTGGACGGGGAACTGCGTCCTCAGGAAAACTACAAGGAATATCAAATCACGCAGGCCGACTACGGCAAGCAGGTCACCGTGGATGTCAGCTACATGGACAACGATGGCCATCAGGAGGCCGTACACAGCAACGCACTCATGATTGTTCCCAATCCCGGCAATCATCCGGCCACGGGCGATGTGACGCTGTCCGGCAGCGGCACGGTCGGCACGGTCGTGACGGCCGTACCAAACAATATCCAGGATCAGGATGGCGTTCCACAGGGGGGTGCTTATACCTTCACGTGGACTGCCACCGACAAGACGACCAATGCCGTGACCGACATCAGCAGCGCCCACTTCCAGGGCGGCGATTCATCAAAGCTGGTCGTGACCTCGGACCTGGCCGGCAAGGACATCCGGGCGGTGGCGCACTTCACCGACGGGGTCGGCAATGCGGAGTCCATCGCCGGCAGCACACTGGTTGCTGCCGCGCTGCCAGGCAGTTTTGCGGTGAAGGGCCCGATCACCTTCACCGGTTTCGCCGACCCGGCCCCGGCCGCCAAGCTGCTCCAGGTCGCCCCCGGCAGCAATCTCTACATGCTGGACGTGGACGGCAACGGCACGATCGATCGCGCGGATGCCACTACCTACATCAGCAACCTGAACGGGCAATCCAGTCTGACCTTGCTCACGGGCGGCGGGCAGGGCAGCGCCAGGCTGCTGGACAAGGACAGCACCGCCTGGACAACGAACCCCGTCCTTGGCACCGCCACCGGTGCCAAGGGGGCCAACGGCACTAGCAGCGCGACGGATGTGCTTGCCAATGACTTCTGGACCTCCACGCCGGGCGGCATCGATGGCCTCAATTCCCACTTCGTCTGGACGACCGATCCGAGCGGCCCCTATGCCAAGGCCGACAACTCCCCCGCAGCCGATGCCAACCGGCTGCATTACAACGTGTTCCAGGTGACGGTCAATCCCGGCACCGTACTGCCGGGTTGACGACGCCATGCCATGACTCCGCACTGAAGACCATCCATACCAAATATCAAAATACATAAGAGAGGGAAATCACCATGACCACTACCGTCCTCAAGCTTTCCGAAGCCGCCGAGTTCCTGAAGAAAATCTCCATCCGTGCCATCAAGGATGTGCGCGCACTGGATGTGGATCTGCTGTTCGTCTTCGCCAATGGCGAACGCATCATCATCAGCGGCGGTGCCATGCAGGCCTTGAGCGCGCCCGATACCCAGCTGCAGTTCGCCGACGGGCAACTGCCGCTGGGACGGGTTTTCCAGCAGATCGACCTGATCAACGTCTCGCCCGAGGCCAACCTGACGGTCAGCTCCAAGGAAATCACGCGCTACAACCAGAACAAC
>NZ_DBIC01000338.1:14486-14693 GCF_002296545.1 Herbaspirillum sp. UBA812
ATCACGCGCTACAACCAGAACAACACCAAGACCGACAAGGCACGCAAGCAAGAGGACGAGTCCGACAAGCCGGTCATCGTCGAGGAAGGGGAAAAAGCTCCTCAGGCCACCCTGGCCAGCAGCGGCGATGCCGGCAATACGGCGGCTCCGGAGTTTTCACCGCTGAAGTCGCCCGACAACCAGCAGCAGCTCGCCGATGTCGAGATC
>NZ_DBIC01000338.1:15009-33005 GCF_002296545.1 Herbaspirillum sp. UBA812
AAAGAACTGGGGCGTGCAATGGCCGGTGGCCGCCGGCGTGCTGGCCTTGCTGGCAGCGGCGGGTGGTGGTGGGGGCGGCGGTGCTGCGGCAGCCAGCAATGCGGCCACCGGTGGCGGTGCCAGCAGCGGTGCCGGTGCCGCAGGCGGGGCAGCGTCAGGGACGGGCGCGTCCAGCCAGCCGGAGATCAAGCCGACCATCTCGGGCGCGGCCATGCTGGGCCCGCTCAACAATGCCACGGCCATCGCCTATGACGACCAGGGACATGCCATCAGCGCTGCAGCTCAGGTGATCGATGGCCATTACTCGCTGGTGCTCAACAAGCCAGGCTATCGCGGTACCGTGCTGGTGGTCATCAGCGACAACACCCCCGGCGTGCCCGACAACTATGCCGACGAAGCCACCCACAAGCTGACCGACCTCGGCAACACCGTACTGCGTGCACTGGTCACCGCCACCGGTGCCAGCCAGAACGTCAACGTCACCGCGCTGACCGAACTGGCCGTCATCAAGGCAGGGATGGACGTGGGCATGCTCAATCCCTCCGAAGTACCGGACCTCAGCGCCGAGCGCATTGCCGCGATCAACAATGCCGTGGGCGGTTTCTTCAAGGTCGATGCCATCGGCGGCGAAGTGGTGCCGACCGCCAGCCAGAACGTCAATGGCCAGGTGGTGGTCAACCCCGGCTTCAATCCCGGCATCAGCAGCGAAGCCTACAACTACGGGGTGGCGCTCAAGGCCATCTCCAACCTGTCGGCGCTGGACCCCAAGGCTTATCCGGCCCAGATCGACGCGATCAGGAAGCTGGCCAACGCCCTGCAGTTCGTCGACGACAGCAATAGCGCGCTGAAGTGGGCCACCAATGTGCGCGGCCAGTCACTGGCCTCGTCCAACCTGATGCAGTCCAACCTGTTCAGCGAACCGCTGCTCAAGATCATTCACGATCCGGATAGCACCGAGGAGGCCGTGGCCGCCGCACAGACGCGTTACGACACCCTGCAGAAGCTGCCCGGCGGCTCCACCGTGGCGGCCTACCTGCAGCAGAACCACGTCGCCATCGCGGAGCCGACGCTCTTGATCAAGCAGGCCGTCATGAGCAATCCCGAGCTGTGGCAAAGCGCGCCGCTCAGCTCCACCTTGCAGCTCGACCAGGGAGATTTCCTGGAAGGGGGCCTGAGCGTGAACACGCCGCCCTTTGCGGGCGTGAGCGTGGTCCTGGATGGCAAGGACACCCTGGGCCATGACCTGCGCATCAGCCTGCCGACCGCGCGTGCCGATGCGGCCGGTCAGGCGGTGCTGGTCTCCGACGACGCTACCACCCAGCAGCTGTTGCAGCTGGATCACTCCCAGCCCATCGTGGCCGAGGTGACCGTCTCGGACGGCTACAACAACCGCACCAACTATACGGTGTGGAAGAACAATGATGTACGCGTGGACCTCACCCCACCGTCCGGCATGACCAATTTTGCCGAGCCGGCACCCGCGCTGGTCACCGACAGCAGCTACAGCGGGCGGGGCGGCGATGACCCGCTGCGCGTGCCCGCCACGCAAGGCGACCGCGACAAGGTCACCCAGGACGGCAGCTTGCGTGTGCGGCTCACCAAGGCCCTCTCCGGCGACGAACGGCTGCAGTTCGCCGTGGCCACGGCGGCCGACGTCAACGGCCAGCCCCTGTTCGGCAGCTGGAAGGAAGCCGGCAAGCTGACCCAAGGCGGCAGCAATGCACGCGGCGAGGTCGACTACATCGCCAGCGACGTGGCCAGTACCACCGGCAGCAACTGGGTCAAGGCACGCGTGGTGCAGGTCGGTGCGTCCTACACCGGCGGCTACGGCAATGCCAATACCGGTGCCGAGACGCTGCAGTTCACGCTGGATACGGTAGCACCTGCGCGTCCTGCCCTGCAGTTCGTGGCCGGCAAGGACGATGGCCTCAGCAGCAGTGATGGCGTGAGTCGCCAGCCGGGCGCGCAGCTCTCGGTGCCGGGGATGATGGAAGGCGGCACCGAGCTGCACTTCCGCCTGGCATCAGGCAACGGAACCGATGCCCGCACGCTGCAACTGCTGCCGGTCAGCGGTGCCGCCCAGGACATCAAGCCGGATACCTGGTATCGCCTCAAGGCCGGTGAGCGCCTGCAGCTCAATGGCGACACCATCACCGGTAACGGGAAGGCGCAGATCGACTTGCGCCAGATCGATGTGGCCGGCAATTTCAGCGAGAGCACGCAGCGCTTCGTGGTCGATAGCAGCGGCCTGATCGAGCACACGGTGCTGCTGGCCAGCAGTGAAAAGGCCGTCAACGATGCCCGCTCGGCGGTCGCCGTGGCGCAAGCCGTATTCGATGCTGCCGATGCCCTGAGCCGGTCGGCCAAGCAGGCCGCGCTGGCCACCGCCCAGGCCGCGCTGACGCGCGCGCAGACGGCGGAAGACAACGCCATGGCGCAGGCCCGCGCCGCATTGGTCAACGACGACGGCAGCACGCGCCTGGACAGCGTCATGGCCACGCCCGTCGACAAGAACTATGTGCCCGCCATCATCAATGCCGTAGCCGCCACCGCCGACCCTGACCAGGTCAGCGATGCGCTGTCGCTGAAGGCCGTCGTGAGCGCCGCGATCAAGGCCGCCGATGCAGCGGTGGCCAAGGCCTCGGTGTATGGCGAGGATCCCGCCAACCCGGCACCGACACTGGCCGACTTCAAGGCCATGGGGGTGGTCGGCGTGAACAATGCGCAGCAGCTGCAGAGCATCAACGATGCCCTGAAGTCCTTGCCCCAGGCGGCGTCTGATTCCATTGCGCAGATCCAGAATACGGTCAACGTTTACTACAAGGTACAAGCCCTGGCCGATGGCAAACCGGGCAACAGCGATCTGTCGTCCTATCCAGGCGCAGCTGACTATGCAGCGTTGGGCGTGGTGCCACCCCTGTCGGTGGCGGGGGCCCGCATCCTCAGCGGTGCCATCGATGGCAAGACGGCGGCCGACGTTGCCTCGGTGGCCGCCATCAGTGACCTGGCCCAGGCCGCCCAGCGCCTGGCGGCGCAGGCAGCACTGCCGGCCGGACAGACGCTGCCCGATCCGCTGAAGACGGACGATTTTGCCTGTCTGGGCGTGACCGGTACCAGCGACGACAACGTGGCCGAAGTGGCCGCCAGCCTCAACAGCGTGCCGCAGGAGCTGCGCGCCAACGGCAGCATCGTGGGCGAGATTGATACCCTGGCCGAGGTCCAGGCGCTGGTCACGGGCAAGATCGGTTCCTTGCAGACCATCCTCAACTATGCCAAGGGCGTCAATCCCATCAATCCGCTGCGTCCTACGCAGACCGAGCCGGACCTGAGCGACTACCAGAGCGTACTGCTGACCGGCAACAGCGCCACGCAGGTCACGGCAGCCAACCTGGCCAGCATCAACAGTGCCGTCAAGGCGGTCGGCGTGGAGCCCATCTCGTCCTGGAAGAAGCTGGGTGCCCTGGTGCAGTCCTATAACCTGGTCCTGGCCGCCGCCGATGGCGTACCCGGCAATGCACAGCAACTTCCCGCAGCCGACGACTATGCACGCATCGGCGTACAGGCGCTGCAGACCTTGCTCCCGGCTGCCGGTGCTGCGCGCGGCAATGCCTTGAACCTGCTCAACCAGGTACTGGATGCGACGGCCCGCCCGGGGGTGGATAGCGTCGACAAGCTGCAAGCGCTGGCCAGTGTGGCCGCCCGGGTGCTGGCTTTGGGGGCAGGGCAGAAGGTCGCGCTGAGCGCGGACGAACTGAATCAGTTGCGCCTGGCGACACCGGTGACGGCAGCACAGCTGCCGGTGGTGCTGTCGGGCATCGCCGGCACCGCCGATGACGGTGCCGGCCTGCGTTCTCCCGCCATGGTGAGCGAGGTGGCCGCCCGGGCGCTGGCGGCCTCGGCCAAGATCGTGGCGTATGCCGATGACGGCGCACAAGCTGCGCCGCTGTTGGCGGACTATCGCGCGCTGGGTATCCACGGTGTGGACGATGAATTGCACCAGAACGCCCTCAATTCCGCGTTGGCCACTCCCGCCGTGGATGGCCGGCAGGTGAGCGAGCCCGCCCGTTTGCAGGACATTGCCGACGCCTTCGGCCGCATTCTGGGCCAGACAGCGGGAACGGGCGTGCAGCATGCCGAGCCGCTCCTGAAGGACTTCGCCCTCATCGGCGCAGCTGCGCCCCATGACGAGAACATCAAGGGACTCATCAATTCGGCACTGATCGGCAAGAACCCGCGCGACCTGCTCAACGTCGCCACGGTCAGCCAGCTGGTCATCGCCGGCAATGCCATCGGTGCGCTGGCGGCCGGCGATGACAGCGGCCTGAGTAGCAGCACCGCGGCCGACAAGGCCGCCGACCTCAAGGCCAAGCTGGGCATGCTGGGCGTGGTCAATCTCAACGATGCCCTGCAAGCCTCGGTCACCCAAGCCATCGTTGCTTCTGCCGATGATGGCAGCGGCATCAATACCCTGGCCAAGTTGCAGTCGCTGGTGGACGCCGCGCTGCAGGCGCAAGTGAAGATCAATGCCTATGCCGACGATGCCACTCACGCAGCGCCTGTGGTGGCCGACTATGCCGCCATCGGCGTGAGCGGTGTCACTGGCGACAAGCTGGAGGCGATCAATTCGGCCCTGGCCAGCACGCCGGTGACATCGGCGCAGACCGCCACGCCGGCCTTGGTGCAGGGCATCGTGGATGCCTACGCCCGTATCCTGGCGGCGGCGGATGGCCGTGCCGGCAATGCCACTGCGCTGCCGCAACCGCAGGACTACCAGCGGGTCGGCCTGCCCGCCGATCTGGTGGCCGCGCTGCAACCGGATGCGCAGGGCAAGGCCTCACCCTTGCTGGACATGCTCAATACCTTGATCGACGTCGCCAGGCCGGCCAGCGTCAATACGCTGCCCGCGCTATCCCAGGTGGCGGCCACGGCACATCACCTGATCGCTCAGGCCAAGGGTGGCATCGGCGATGCACTGGTGACCCAGGCTGAACTGTCCGGTGCCGGCATCACCGGGCTGGATGCGCATACCTTCCCGGCGGTGCTCTCCGCCATCGCCGCCAGCCCGGATGACGGCAGCGCCCTGACGGGTCTGCTCCCGGCCGGCGGCCTCAAGTTGCAAGCCCTGGCCGACAATGCGGGCAAAGCGCAGTTGAAGATCGAGGCCTATGCCGACGGCGTGGCCAAGGCAGCGGCACCGACGCCGGCCGACTTGCGCAGCATCGGCCTGGACTTGTCGGTCCACATGCCGCATGCGAGCCCGGAACTGGCCTTGAAGGCCCTCAATTCCGTGCTGCAAACCGTCACCATTGGTGCCGCGCAAGTGAATCCTCCGGCCAAATTGGCGGCGATCGCCGAGGCCTATGACCTCGTCATGGCCGCTGCTGACGGCGCAGCGCCTGCCGATGGGACGACCAGCCCCGCTGCCCAGGCCATCACGGCCGATGTGCTGGTCAAACTCGGTGTGACCGGCCTGTCCTCCGCTGATCCGGCGGTACAGGCGCTGCTGGTGTCGAACATGCAGAGCGTGATCGATGCTTTCACGCCTGCAGCGGCAGCCGAGGTCAGCAACCTGCAGGCCAGCGTCGATGTGCTGGTCAAGATCAGCCACCTGGCTGACGGCGTGGTCGGCAACGCTACGGCTGCGGATCAGTTCAGCGATGCGCTGGCGGCCTTGCAGGCGGCCGGCGTCAACCTCGCCGATGCCACTGTGGCCAAGGCCGTGGCCAATGCCCTCGATGGGGCCGACTATGCCAAGCTGGCCAGTCCGGCCAAGCTGCAGGCCATGGTCGATGCCTATGCCCGCATCCTGGCCGAAGCCAACGAAGCCGAACCGGCGGACGGAAGCGTGGCGGGCGACTTGGACAAGGTGCCCGATGCCACCCCCGGCAGCGATCCGTCGCTTGCCGAGTTCAGCACCATCGGCGCGCATCTGCCGGGCCTGACGGTGAGCCCGGGCAGTGCCGCCGAACAGGACGCGCGGCTCAAGCTCACCGATGACGTTCTCAAGCGCAAGGCGCGTTCCCAGGTCGATACCGTGGCCGAGATCGAACAGATCGGCCAGGCCGTCGACCAGCTGCTGCAGCTGGCCGCACAGCCGGCGACCAGTGTGGTGCCGGTTCCGGGTGACGATGACCGCGCCCGCTGGCAGGCCAACTTCCGCGCCCTGGGTGTGAGCGGCGTCGATACCGGCAGCGATGGCAACCTGGAACTGGTCCTGGCACGCGTGCATGCCGCCGGCATTGCCAGCTTCTCGACCGTGGCGCCGCTGCAGAACCTGATCAACGGCGTCAATGAAGCGCTGCTGGTGATCATGAACTATGCCGAGGACAGCGACCGCAACCCGGCGCCGACCGTGGCCAATTATCACGATGTGGGCGTGGACCGCGGCGTGGGGGCCGCCACGGTGGACAGCAGCAACCTGGCCAGCATCAATGCTGCCGTCGCCAAGCTGGAGCGGGGCGACGTTGATAGCCGTGCCAAGCTCAAGGTGATCGTCTCGGCCTACAACGCGATCCTGGCAGCTGCCGATGGCAAGAGCGGCGATGCCCCCGGTGCGGCCCTGCAGCCCGAGCAATACTTGGCCATCGGCGTACCGCTGAGCAATACGCTCATCGGCATGGGCAAGCTGGCCGGCCCCCTCGGCGGCACCAGGTCGCTGGAGAAGGTCGATGCCGACAAACTGGCCTTGTTCAACAGCGCGGTAGCGGCGCAGCGCCGCGAGGGCGTGGATATCCCCGACAAACTGGCTGCACTGGCAGCCACGGCGTCCGACCTCATTCGCACTGCCAGAGAGAGCAAGGATGATCCCGTGGTCGGCAATTCCAGCACCAGCCTGAGCCTGAAAAGTTTGCAGGCGCTCGGTCTGGGTGCCATTACCAGTGAAGCCGTGCAGGTAGCCTTCCTCGATGCAGTCCGGGTCAAGGGCAACAACATCGACCCGGCCACCAATCTGCCCAGCTCGGCAGACAATGCCGCCACCCACGATGTGAGCGGTGTGCGCAGCATCGAGCAACTCACGGCCATCGCCAACAGCTATGCCAAGGTACTGGCTTACGTCAACGGTGCCAGTGGAGCGACAGAGGCACCGCAGCTGAGCGACTACCAGACCATCGGCGTGGCCATGCCGCACGCCATCGCGTCCACTGCAGCGAGCGGGCTGGCCCTCCTCAACAGCGCCGTACATGCACAAAGCGGTGCCAGCAAGATCGATAGCGTAGCCGAGCTCAACCGGCTGGCGCAGAGCGTGGACCAGCTCATGCAGGTCGCCGCGGTCGCGCCGTTGCCGGATCGCTACCCGGTGCAATATCCCCCGGTCAGCAGCGCGCTCAAGCCGGCCGATCTCAGTGCGCTGGGCTTGACCGGGGTCGACGGCAACAGCCTGGCGGCCCTGCTCAACAAGCTGCAGACCACTGCTGACGACGGCAGTGGCGCGCTCACCGTCGCCGCGCTGCAGGGCATGATGGATGCAGCCACCGTCGCCGGGCGCAAGATCGTCCAGTTCGCCCGCGATGACGGCGGCGATGCGCCTGCCGTCGCCGATTTCGATGCGCTGGGCCTGCAACTGCCGGTCGATGGCAGCCGCAGCAGCACGCCTTACCTGAATGCCATCAACGACGCCCTGAAGTCGGCCAGCATCTCGGCCGCCCAGGTGCAGACACCGGATCAGTTGCAAGGCCTGATCATCGCCGCCCAGCACGTGGTGGATGCCGCCAATGGCATCGCCGGCGATGCCTCGCCCAAGCCCGGCGCCGCCGATTTCATGGCCCTGGGCCTGGCCAAGAGCAAACTCGACGCCGCCGGAGCGACCGGCGTGGCGATGCTGGCCGACACGGTGGACGCCAATACGCTGAGCGCGCTCAGCACCGATGATTCCGGCCGTCCGATTGCCTTGCCGGACAAGCTGGCGCAACTGCTGGATTTGATTCAGTCACTGATGGTCACTGCGGCCGGCGGCGTAGCCAATCCGCCGCTGGACCCGGTTCAGTTGGGCAAGCTGGGCGTGAGCCTGGCCAGCGTGGCGCACCATCCCGATGGCAGCCCGCAGAACTGGCCGGCGATCCTGGCGGCCATCGCGGGCAGCAAGAAGGATGGCTCCGAGGTCAACACCCTGGCCAAGCTGCAAGCGCTGGTCAATCGTGCCGACGCGGCGCAGACCAAGATCCGGCTCTATGCCGACGACGCCGTCTCGGCCACCGATGCGGCCACGACGCCCTCGGTGGATGATTACCGCAGCATCGGCCTGGTCAACCCGGTGGCCGATGCCAGCGGCGTGCGCCCGCCGCTGGTCACGGCCGATAACGTGGCGGCCGTCAATGCCGCCCTGCGCACCAGCACGATCAACGCTGCCCAGGCCGACACGCCGCCGCATGCGAAGCAAGTGGTCGACGCCTACCTGGCCATTCTCTCGCGCGCCAATGGTGTGGCGCCCGATACCGGCCCGGCCATCACCTCGGCGCAATTCAAGGCCATCGGCGCGGCCGTGGAGGGCGTGACTGCCCCCACCGGCAAGACCACCGACGCCGCCGCACAGGGCTTGCTGGACGGCGTCATCGGCGGCAAGCTGCCGGATGCCGTCAACACCCCGGCCAAGATCAATGCGCTGGGTGTGCTGGTCAACAAGATCCTGATGCAGGCCCAGGCCAGTGATGACACGCCACGCCTGACAGTGGTCGAACTGGGCCAGTTGGGATTGACCAGCGCCGATGGCAGTGCGCTGGCAGCCCAAAAACCTGCCGCCATCGCGGCGGCGCTCTATGCCATCCGCGCCGGTGCCGACAATGGCAGCGACGTCAATACCTTCGCCAAGCTGCAGACCGTGGTCTCCACCGCGCTGACGGCCTACCAGAAGATCCAGACCTATGCGGAACTGCAGGCGGTACCAGGCGGATTCCCGGAAGACAGCGGCCGTCCCACCGCCGACGACTTCAAGGCCATGGGCCTGAACGTGCCGGCCAGTGTCGAGGCCGACAAGGCCATCGGTGCCTCCGCTACCTTGCTCACGGCTGCCTTTGGCGCCGCCCAGATCGATACGCCCGCCAAGCTGCAAGCCATCCTCGACAACTGGGACCAGCTCTTTGCCCTGGTCAACGGCCGGGCCGATACACCGGCGCTGTCCGATACCACGCGAGCTGCGTTCAGTACCTTGCTCAGCGGGGTAGGGGTGACGGTCGATGCCGCCACTCTTCCGGCAGCGTTGGACCTGTTGCAGACTGCGCTGGACCAGCAGGCCAGCAAGTCCGTGATGGACACCCCCGCCAAGCTGGAAGGCCTGCTGGCCACGGCACAAGGTCTGCTGACGCTGGCCGGCAAGGCACAGGTGTTCGCCGGCGATCGTCTGCCCACCAGCATGGCCGCTACCGATCTGGCCGCGCTGGGCGTGATGCCTGCCACGGCCTCCAATGCGGCCGCTGCTGCCGTGCTGAGCGCAGTCTCGGCGCAGGCCGCCAGTGCCGTCGACAGCCTGGCCGAAGTGCAGGCGCTGGCGAGTCAGGCCATCAAGGCCCAGGCCAAGATCAGTGCCTATGCCGATGACGCCAGCAAGCCCGTCCCCGGCGCTGCAGATTACCTGGCCATCGGCCTGGTCAAGGCCGATGGATCGGCGCTGGTCGGCAGCGACAATCTGGGCGCAGTCAACACGACGCTGGCCAGCAAAGCCATCACCGCCGCACTGGCTGGTGACCCCGCCAAGCTCAAGGCCATCGTGGATGCTTACGCTCATATCGTCGCCGGCAGCGTGGCCGGTGGCGTTGCGCCGTCGCTGGATGACTATGCGGCCATCGGGCTTTCTGGTCTGAATGTTCAGAACAAGGGATTGCTGGATGGCGCACTGTCGCGGCTGGGCGCCGACAAGGTGAAGGATCAGTCACAACTGCAAAAAGCCGCCGATGCCGTTGCCAAGATCACTGCCGTGGCCGATGCCAGTGCCAATACCGAGGCCAGCCAGTTGCCGGTTGCCGCCGACTATGCGGCCCTCGGCCTGGACCTCGGGCATTCCGCTGCTGCGGCCGACCCGGATGGCTCGGGTGCAGCACTGCTGGGCAGTGCCATCGATGGCATGGCGCTGTCCCGCGTCGATACGCTGGACAAGCTGCAGGCATTGCTGGACGTAGTCAACAAGCTCATGGACAGCGCCGCGCGCCTGCCAGGCGCAGCTGCGCCTGGCGCGGCCGATCTGCAGTTGCTGGGGGTGGATATCAGCAGCAGGAATCCCGCGCAGCAGGGCGCCATCCTGGCGGCCATCGGCACCAGCGGGACCGACGGCAGCCAGATCAAGTCGCTGGCCGCAATCTCGGCGCTGACGCAAAAGGCGGTCGATGCCCTGGCCAAGATCAGTGCCTACGCCCAGGACAACACTGGCGCCACGCTGGGTGTACCCACCGCCGACGATTACACGGCCATGGGCGTCTACGGCGTGACCGGCAGCAGCGTGTCTGCCATCAATGCGGCCTTGGCGACGACGGTCGTGGACGGCGTTCGCGCCAGCACCCAGCCGCTGGTGCAGGCCATTGCCAGCGCCTACCTGAAGATCCTGGCCGCCGCCGACGGCACGCGTGCCACGCCCGATCCGATCGGCTCGGCGGCAGTGCCTACCGAGGCCGAACTGGAAAGCATCGGCGTCGGCGTGAGCGCGGCCACCAACGGCCACACTATCAGCCTGCTGGCCACCGCGCTGGATGCCTTGAACCGCGACCAGGTCGCCACGCCCGCACGCATCGATGTGGTCAGTGCATCGGCCGGCAAGATGATCGCTGCCGCCGGCAACGCGACTGCTGCGGCCCGATTGAGCCTCGATGATTTCAGCAACCTGGGCGTGCAGGGGCTCGATGCGGCCTTCCTGCCCAACGTGCAGGCGCTGGTGGCCGGTAGTGACGTCAACCGGATCGACAGCAGCACCCGCCTGCAGGGCCTGGTGGATGGCTTGCTGAAGGACTTGAAGATCATCCGCAACTATGCCGACGGCTTGAACAATACCGACGCGGCGCTGGGCGCGGTGGACCGCGTGCTGTCTCCCACGGTGGACAACTATGCACGTGCCGGCGTGAGTGGCGTCAGTGCCGATACACTTGCCTGCATCAATGCCTCCGTCAAGATACTGGCCAACTCCAGCCTGGTGGACAGCAAGAGCAAGCTGCAAGCCATCGTCGACGCTTACCAGCATGTGCTGCAGGCCGCCGATGGCGTGGCCGGCAATCTGGCTACGCCCATCACCCGCGAAGAACTGCTGCGCATCGGCGTGCCGGCCAACCGTCTGCCGGACCCGGCAGCACCTGGTTTGTCGCCCTCCGATGCCGCGCGGGCGCAGGCTACCCTCAATGTGCTCACCAGCGCGCTCGATGCGCAGCCGGCTGACAAGAGCACCGTCTCTACGCCTGCCAAGATTGGTGACCTGGCAGCGCTTGCCGGCCGGGTGGTGGCGTATGCCGCCGGTAGTGCAGGGGCGGCCGCACCCACCTCGGGCGATTTGCAGACGCTGGGCGTGAAGAACCTGATGGCCCAGATCGACGGCACTACGCCCTCCACCCTGGGACTGGTCAACTCCGGCCTCAAGGCCGTCACGCCCGATGCTCTGCCCGGTCTCAACCTGGCGCAGATCCAGACCATGGCCACGGCGGCTGCCAAGTTGCGCAATCTGGCGTCGGCCAGCAGCATCCTGACCGACGCCAACCGGCCGGCGGCCGATGCGGTCAATGCCGATGGCACCCCGAAGGCGGGTGCGCCGCTGACCGTGGACGAATTCCGTGCCCTGGGCATGGCCGTGGACAATGGGCCGTCCAACGTCAAGTTGCTCAACGAAGTGTTCAATGCTCGGCCCAATTTCGCCTCGGTGTCCGAGCTGGGCAAGATCAATGCACTGAACCTGGTGGACATCGTCAATCGCGTGATGCGGCAGGCCGATGCCGATGTGAAGCCGGAGAACGCACCCGCCGCTATCACGGTGGCCGAACTGACCACTCTCGGATTGAGCAGTACCGGTGCCAACGCCGACGTCAATGCTGCCTCGCTGTCGGCCTTCATGGCCGCCCTGAAGGCCCGTGCGCCGACCGATGTCGATACCCTGGCTGAATTGAAGTCCATCGGTTCGGCCGCCCGTGCGGCCCAGGCCAAGATCATGGCCTATGCCGAGCGCCAGAGTTCGGGTGCCGTGGCCCAGGCCGGTTCGGACAGCATCACCCCTGTGGCGCAAGACTTTGCTGACATGGGCGTGGTGGGCGTGGGCAAGTACGCCAGCGCCACACCGGACCGTCCGGATGCCATGCCCGAGGGCCTGTTTGCCGTCCTCTCGGCGCTGGCCACCAGTGCCGTCAACGGCACGCGCGCGGCGACGGCCGAACTGGTGCAGGGTATCGTGGACAGCGCCAGCAAGTTGCTGGGCCTGGCCGATGGCGTGGCCAATGTGCCGGCAGCCGCGCCCACCCTGGAGGATTACCGCCTGCTGGGTGCCGACCTGTCCGGCGTGGGTCGGGCCAGCGCCAAGAGCGATTATTTGTCGCTGCTCAACTCGGTGGTCGATGGGCGCAAGGCCGAGGAGGTCGATACCCCCGCCGAAGTACTGGCCTTGGCCGATACCGTCGCATTGGTGCTGGATAGCCCTGCCGCCGTGGGAGGCAGCGCTCCGGCGCGCACCGACCTTGAACGACTGGGCGTGACCGGACTCAGCGACAAGGACATGCCTGCCGTACTGGCCAAGCTGCAGCAGCTGCCGGCCGACAAGCTGGCGAGCATCAATACCTTGCCGGGACTGCAAAGCCTGGTCGACAAGGCCGTGACGGCACAGGACAAGATCCGTGACTATGCCAGCGACAACACCCGCCCCATGCCCATGGCGCAGGACTACGCCGACATGGGCGTGCTGCTGCCAACCGCGCCCAAGGCTGTGGCTGACAGCATCCTCGCCGCGACCAACAAGGCGCTGGCTTCCGGCCCGGTCGGAGCCGACCAGGCGGGCAGGCCCGATCTGGTGCAGGGTATCGTCAACAGCTACGCCAAGCTGCTGGCCCTGGCCGATGGCAGCCTCGGCACCGCTGCGGCCGATCTGCCGGTCGCCCAGGACTATGTCCGCGTGGGTCTGGACAATACCCTCACCGACAAGCTGGCGAACCCGTCCAACCTGCTGTTGCTGAACCAGCTGGTCGATGGTGCGGCCAATCCGTCTGCTGTGGACAGCCCCGCCAGCCTGAGTGCCTTGGCAAGCGTGGCCAACAAGGTGCTGGCGATCGCCGCGCAGCAGACCGGTGATGTGGTCTCTCCGGCCGATGCCCTCAGTGCGGCCGACTTCAAGGTGCTCGGCATCAATGGACTGACGCCCGTGGAAAGCAATGCGGTGGTGGCCGCCTTGCAGTCGCGCACGCAGCCGGATGTCGATACGGTGGCCGAGCTGCAGAGCGTGGCCCATGCTGCCCGCGCGGCCATCAACCGCATCGTGGCCTATGCCGACAGCAACGCCGGCGATGCCCCCACCGTGGCGGATTTCCAGACCCTGGGCGTGACCGGCGTCATCGAGGTCGGTGCCAATGCCAACAAGGAAGACATCGTCGCCGCCTTGGCGACGTCCGCTGTGGATGGGCCGCGCGTCAGTTCGGTGGCGGGCATTCAGGCGCTGGTCGACAGTTACGCGCGCCTGCTGGCACAGGCCGATGGCGTGCCCAGCAATACGGGGGACGGCAAGCTGGCGCAGCAGGGCGATTTTGAGCGTATCGGGGTGGATCTCTCGGGCATCCTCGCGCTCGACAGCGGCGCGGTTGGCGCGAGTGCCAATATCGTCCAGCTGCTCAGCTCCATCGTCGACAGCCGCACCGCCACCGAAGTCAGTACGCCCGCCAAGATCAGCGCACTGGCCGATCTGGCCATCAAGGCGGGCCTTGCCGTGCAGGGTGACAATAGCCGGCCGATGACGGCGGAGGACTTCGCGGCACTCAAGATTTCCGGTGTCAATGCCGGCAATCTGGCCAAGGTACAGGCACAGCTGGCACGGCAGGCCGACGATGGCAGCAGCGTCAACACCTGGGCCAAGCTGGCCGACGCCGTCTTTACGGTGACCAACGTGCCGGCCATCAATACGGTCGCCGGTGACGACATCATCAATCTGGCCGAGCGCACTGCAGGCGTCACCCTGACCGGTACCGCCGGCAAGGATGACACGGTGACGCTGTTCTATCCCGATGGTAGCGTCATCAAGAGCGGAATCACCACGCACGACTCGGGCACCGGCACCAGCGTGTGGAACTGGAGCTTCACGCTCACGGCGGGCGACTGGCAGGCACTGGGAGCGGATGGTGCCAATGGTGTGGAAAAGATCATCGGCATCCAGTCGCACAACACCGTCAAGGGACTGGACTCCATCCGGGTAACGCATAGCATCACGATCGATACCACGCCGCCCGTGTTCACTGCGCCGTTGGCACTGGCCAGCGATACCGGTATCCCGGGTGACGGCATCACCAGCGTCGGCAAGGTACTGGTCTCCGGATTGGAAGCCGCTGCCCGCTGGGCCTACAAGATCGATGGCAGTGACTATCAGCCGGGTAGCGGGGGCAGCTTCACCATTGCAGGCGATGGTGCGCACACCGTCAAGGTGCGCCAGACCGACCGCGCCGGCAATGACAGTGCAGAGCAGGTGCTGACGATGACCCTGGATACGGCAGCGCCCGCCAAGCTGAGCGCCACTCTGGCACACGATACCGGCAGCAGCGGCCTCGACCGGCTGACCAACGATGGCACGCTCAACGTCAGCGGAGTCGAGAGCGGTGCCAGCTGGCAATACAGTCTGGACAGTGGCGTGACCTGGAGCAATGGCAGCGGCGGCAGCGTCAAGATCAAGGGGGCAGCGGACGGCGCCGGCAATGCCGACGGGGCCAAGAAGGTGGTCGTACGCCAGACCGATGTTGCCGGCAATGTCGGTGCCGTCAGCGATGCGGTCAGCTTTACGCTCGATACTACGCTGCCGGCCAAGCCCGCCCTGGCGCTGGCCAAGGACAGTGGCAATACCAGTGACCGGATCACCAATGAAGGTACGGTCAACATCAGCAAGCTGGAGGCTGGTGCCAGCTGGCAGTACAGCCTGGACAACGGTGCGACCTGGCAGGACGGCATTGCCGCCAGTTTCCGCTTTGCCGGCACCGCCGATGGCAGTGGCGGCAGTGATGGTGCCAAGAACATGCTGGTACGTCAGACCGATGCCGCCGGCAACGTCAGTCCCAACAGCGACAAGTTCAGCTTCACCTTGGACACGACCGCGCCCGCAGCGCCCTCGCTGGCCCTGTCGGTCGACAGCGGCAATCCGACCGACAAGATCACCAACAACGCCACCTTCAAGGTCAGTGGAATTGAAAGCGGGGCGAGCTGGCAATACAGCCTGGACAGCGGCACCACCTGGAGCAATGGTTCAGGCACCAGCGTCAAGCTGTCCGGACTGCCGGACGGCAACAAGACCATGATCGTGCGTCAGATTGACGTGGCCGGCAACGTCGGCAGCAGCAGCGATGCCGTCAGCATCACGCTCGATACGGCGGCTCCGGCCAAGCCGGTGCTCGCTTTGGCACGCGACAGTGGCAGTTCAGCCACCGATCGCATGACCAATGACGGTACTGTCAACATCGCTGGACTGGAGGCCGGGGCCACCTGGCAATACAGCCTCGATGCCGGGAGCAGCTGGAGCAATGGCAGCGGCACCAGTGTGCGTGTGACCGGCGCGGCCGATGGCAATGGCAACGTCGATGGCCTCAAATCGGTGCTGGTACGCCAGACCGATATCGCAGGCAATACCGGTCCGGTGAGCGACAGCTTCGGCTTCACGCTGGACAGCACCGTCCCCGTCAAGCTGGCGCTGTCGCTGGCCCGGGATACCGGCGTCATCAACGACATGATCACCAGCGATGGCACAGTCAACATCACCGGACTGGAGACGGGGGCGACCTGGCAGTACAGCGTGGACAACGGCATCAACTGGTCGCGCGGCAGCGGTACCAGCTTCCTGCTGGGCGGTGACGGCAACAAGAACGTGGTGGCCCGGCAGATCGACGTGGCCGGCAATGTGGGGCCGGTCAGCGATGTCTTCAGCTTCACGCTCGATGGCGGCGCGCCGCAGCAGCCCGCCATTGCCCTGGCCACTGACAGTGGCAGCTCTGCCACCGACAAGCTGACCAATGACGGCACCGTCAAGGTCAGCAAGCTGGTGGCCGGGGCCAACTGGCAATACAGCCTCGATGGCGGCAGTACCTGGAGCAATGGCACCGGCAGCAGTTTCAAACTCAAGGGCGCGATCGATGGCGGCACCAACGCCGATGGCCTGCGCAACGTCGTGGTTCGCCAGACCAATGCCGCTGGCAATACCAGTCCCAACAGCGATCCTCTGAGCTTCACCCTGGATACCACCGCGCCGGTCAAGCCGGGCTTGTCCCTGCTGGCCGACAACGGCAGTTCTTCCAGCGACGGGATTACCAATGACGGTACCGTCAAGGTGGATGGCCTGGAAGCCGGTGCGGCATGGGAATACAGCACCGACAGCGGGTCCAGCTGGGTCGCCGGTAGCGGCAGCAGCCTCAAGCTGACCGGCGACGGCAACAAGACTGTTCAGGTGCGGCAGACCGATGCGGCCGGCAACAAGGGCGCTGCCAGCGACAGCTTCAGCTTCACGCTCGATGCAAGCGCACCCGCCAAGCCGGTGGTTGCCCTGGCGACCGATAGCGGCACCTCGCCTACCGATCGCATCACACAGGATGGCACCGTCAACGTGACTGGGCTGGAAGGCGCTGCACGCTGGCAGTACAGCACCGATAACGGCACCACCTGGACCGATGGCAGTGGAGACAGCATCAAGTTCAAGGGTGCAGCCGATGGCACCGGCAACACGGATGGTGCCAAGAAGGTGCAGGTGCGCCAGATTGATGTGGCTGGCAATACCGGCGCTTCCAGTGCGGCGCTCAGCTTCACCCTCGATACCACGCTGCCAGCCAAGGTCAATGCGACCCTGGCCAAGGACAACGGGGCATCCGCCAGCGACAAGATCACCAATGACGGTACGGTCAATGTGAGCGGACTGGAAGCCGGGGCGGTCTGGGAATACAGCACCGACAACGGTACGACCTGGACCAATGGCAGCGGCAACAGCATCAAGCTCAAGGGTGCTGTCGATGGCACCGGCAACAGTGACGGCCTCAAGTCCATCCTGCTGCGCCAGCTGGATGTGGCGGGCAATGCCGGGCCTGCCAGCGATGCCCTGTCGTTCACGCTCGACACCACGCTGCCTGCCAAGCTGGGACTGGTATTGGCCACCGATAGCGGCGTGGCCGGCGACAAGATCACCCGCGATGGCACGCTCGATATCAGTGGTCTGGAGAGCGGCGCGACCTGGCAATACAGCACCGATGACGGCTCCAACTGGACCCGTGGCACCGGCAGCAGCGTCAAGCTGAGCGGCGACGGCATCAAGAAGGTCGTGGTACGCCAGACCGATGTGGCCGGCAACAACAGCGTCAAGAGTGATGCCGTTGAGTTCACGCTCGATACCAAGGCGGATGCGCCGACCATCCTGCTCAATGCTTCGGCCGGCAAGACTGCTGGCGGCGCCAGCATGACCACCTCCGGCAGCTTCTCACTGAGTGGTGTGGCAGAGAAGGGCGCGCAGGTCGTCGTCAAGCGCGACGACGGGGCGACGATGGGCACGGTGACGGCGTCCTCCACCGACGGCGCGTGGTCGCTGAACTTGGCGGGCAGCCTGACCATCAGCGGACTGAAGAAATCCGACGGCAGCAACAGCAGTGCCAACGGGAGCTACAGCCTGCTGTCGGCAGCTGAGCAGTCGGCGCTGCTCAACGCCTTCAGCGGCGAGTTCGTGGAAAGCGGCAATGGTTTGCTGGATTTGTCCAAGCCGGTCTATCGTCTGGGCAGCGACGCCGCGGCCTGGTATGTGTGGGCTGCGCAGGAGGGCGGCTACGTCATCTCGCAGCGCTCCGGAAATGACGAGTGGTACCGTGAAAGTACGGCGGGGGGGGGGGCGG
>NZ_DBIC01000338.1:33302-35123 GCF_002296545.1 Herbaspirillum sp. UBA812
GGCGGACTTCCTGCAGGGCAGCCGGAAAAGGTCGCGGCGTGGACCGCACTCGATACCAGCGCGTCCCTGCTGCTGGCCGAAATGCTGCAAAACGGTGACGACAGCGACAACGAGGTCGCGCTGTCCGGCGTGAGCGTTGTCAGCGCCAACGGTACCCGCGACATTGCCTGGGGCTATACGGCCGAGCAGACCGACGTAGCTGGCAACGTCAGCCCCAAGGGCAGCCTGAGTGTCATGGTCGATACGGCCACGCCGCCGGTGCTGGACATGGATGCCATCAGCGTGGGCATCCAGGCCAGTGCGCAGCGCCTGAGTTCGGCCAGCGAGTTGCGTGCGGGCACGCCTTTCGCGGCGAATGTGGTGCCCCCGGCCAAGGCCACCGCCTCGGCCATCGACGTGGTCTTCAGCGGCACCGGTCTGGACCTTGCCAATGATCGCCTGTTGCTGGATGCCCTGGTCGCGCTGGACGCCAACCTGGCACCGGTCAGCGGCAAGACCGTGGGCGGCGTGGCCGATGTCAGCTACGTCTACACCACGGCAACGCGCACCCTCAACATCACGAAGTCCAAGGGCGGCACCTTCAGCGGCACCGAGATTGAAGCCATCGTGGAGAGCATCAAGCTGCAGAACCTGACGCCCACGGCCGGCAACCGCGTCATCACCCTCAATCTGCGTGACGATGCCGGGCTGGTCGGCCCCAGCATGCAAGCCATACTCTCAGTAGGCAGCGATGTGCTGATGCTGGATCTGGATCCGGGTACCGCCGGATTGCAGATCAGTTCCAGCCTCAACCTCACCGATGCTGCACAACTGGCAGCCGGCGTGGCCTTCGACGACAGCGTGGCCGCGCCATCCTCGACCCAGGTGGCGGCGATCAAGGTCGTGCTGGGCGGCGCGGGACTGGATCCGGACAACGACCGCTTGCTGCTTGATGCGCCACTGGCCCTCAACGCCGACCTGGCCACCGCTGGCGGCAAGACCGTCGGTGGTGACACCGGCCTGAGCTACGGTTACGACAGAACCAGCCGCACGCTGACGCTGCGCAAGGGCGACAACGGCAACTGGAGCGGCAGCGAAGTACAGTCGATGGTGCAAGCCATCAAGCTGGCCGGCAACAGCACGCATGACGGACTGCGTACCGCACAGATCAGCCTGGTTTCCGCCAGCGGCGAGACGGGCAATCCGTCGAGCGCCGGCATTCGGTTCGATACCCACGCCCCGGTGCTGGATGTCGATACCAGCCAGGTCGATGTACAGACCAGTTCCTTCAAGACGCTCAACGGTGCCAAGGCCGTGGCCGGAGAAGGCTTGTTCGCGCACGACATCGTGGTCTGGCCCACCAGCGACATCAGCAGCATCGCCATCAGGATGGACGGTCCGCAGCTGAACCTGCAGCATGACAAGCTGCTGCTGGATGTGCCGCTGGCGCTCGATGCCAGCCTGCCCGCCGTGACCGGCAAGACGGTGGGCGGGGTGGCCGGGCTGACTTACGGCTATGAAGGCAGCAGCCATCGCCTGACCATCAGCAAGACGTCAGGGGCCGCCCTGAGCGGGCTGGAGGCACTGGCCATCCTCAAGGCCATCCGGTTCCAGAATGCGACCCCCAGCGCAGGGGACCGCAGCGCCTCAATCACCCTGACGGACCAGGCTGGCAACAGCAATACCGTCGTGGCGAAGCTGTCGGTGGACCTCACTGTGCCTTCCAGCATCAGCGCGGCGCTGGTGAGCAGCAAGCAGGTCAGCTACAAGACCCTGAGCATTCCGGACATCATGGGTAGCTCCAGTCCCCATAACCTTCACTCCGGTGAAAGTGCCGATCTC
>NZ_DBIC01000197.1:0-14301 GCF_002296545.1 Herbaspirillum sp. UBA812
GCTATCAACGGGTGGAGACCATCGACTTCGACTACGGCCAGCGCCATGCCATCGAACTGGAAGTGCGTCCGGCCCTGCTGGAAAAGATGAAGGCCTTCTCGCCCGAATGGCAAGCGCGCCTGGGCGAGGATCACATGATCGACCTGTCACTCATTGGCAAGATTTCCGACACGGCACTGACACGCGATGTCGCCATCGCCATGCAGGACAACGGCCTGCCCAACACCTTCGTGCCCGGCCGCAACCTGCTGTTCATGACCGTGGCCGCCACGCTGGCTTATCGCCGTGGCTTGAACGTGCTGGTCGGCGGCATGTGCGAGACCGATTTTTCCGGTTATCCCGATTGCCGCGACGACACCATGAAGGCGCTGCAAGTGGCGCTCAACCTGGGCATGGCCACGCAACTGAAGGTGGAAACCCCGCTGATGTGGATCGACAAGGCCGAGACCTGGTCCCTGGCCGAATCGCTGGGCGGCACCGCGCTGGTGGACCTGATCCGCGCCGACACCCACACCTGCTACCTGGGCGAACGCGGCCAGCTGCATGAGTGGGGCCATGGCTGCGGCAAGTGCCCGGCCTGCGAACTGCGCGCCCGTGGCTATCAACAGTACGCAGCACGCAAAAGCGCCGGGTAATCGGGCACAATAGGCTCACCATTCCAAGAGCGAGCCTCATGCCCCAAGCCCGCACCACCCTTCTGCTCGCCCGCAGCGCCGCCGCCTTGCTGGTGCTGCTGGCCAGCGCCGAGATCGGCCGCCGCATCGCCGACCTGCCCAGCCTGCCCGCGCTGGTCGACCTGCAATTCGACCTGACCCCGCGCAGCCAGAGCTTCAAGGTATTCGAGGACAACCCGATTGCACGATCCTCGCATCCACAGCCGCTGCCCACGGCGCTGCGCCCGCTCAACATCGATGTGCCCTGGAAAGACGGCAAGCGCCTGCCGCTGATCGATTTCATCAAGGGCACGGCGGCGCACGCCTTTGTGGTGATCCAGGATGGCAGCGTGGTCTATGAGCGCTACATCGATGGCTACGATGCCAATTCGCGCTTCACTTCCTTCTCGGTGGCCAAGTCCTTCGTCTCGGCGCTGACCGGTGTGGCGCTGAAACAGGGCAAGATCCGATCGCTCAATGATCCCATTGGCCGCTATCTGAAACCCGATGAGATTTCCCCGGCTTACGCCAACATCACCATCGGCCAGTTGCTGGACATGCGCTCCGGCATCGATGTCGATGAAAACTACGGCGGCTCGCTCGCCTCGCCGGTGGTGCGCATGTTCGTCAGCACCGACCTGCAGCGTTTCATCGCCCGCCGCAGTGGTTTGCGCTTTGCACCGGGTTCTCGCTTCGAATATCGCAGCGTCGATACGCTGATCCTGTCGCGGGTGCTGGCGCGCGCCACCGGCATGCGCCTGTCCGACTTCGCCCAGCAGGCGCTGTGGGACCCGCTGGGCATGGAGCAGGACGCCAGCTGGAGCGTGGACAGCCGCCAGCATGGCGTGGAGAAGGCCTTCTGCTGCCTCAATACCACCGCGCGCGACTTCGCCCGCCTCGGTTTGCTCTATCTGCATGGCGGCCGCATGGGCGAGCAGCAGATCGTCAGCCCGGCCTGGGCCGCCGAGCCGCGTCAGCCGGTCAACAACGGCAATGCGCTGGATTATCGCGATGGCTGGTGGATCCCGCCGGGCAATGCCAATGACCGCGACTTCTCGGCCATCGGCGTGTTCGGCCAGTACATCTACGTCAACCCGGCCACGCGCACGGTCATCGTCAAACTCAGCGACTACGGCACGGAGCAGGATGAAGTGCTGACCATGCTGGCCATGCGCAGCATCAGTCATGTGGTGTCGGGCAAGGAGTAAGTTGGCCTGCCGCATACCGATGGCCATGAAAAAACCGCCTGTCTTGCAACAGGCGGTTTTCGTTTGAAGCGGCGATCACCGGAAAAAATTTAAATGATATAAATCGTTTATATTTTTTATCCGCTCATCAAAAATCAGAAATCAGAACAGCTCGTTCTTCATCTGCGTCTTGGCTTTTTCTTCTTCCGGCGTCAGTCCACCGCGATCGCCCATGCCCAGGTCACGCACCATGGCGCTGGGCGGGAACTCGGCATAGTAGTACTCGCCGCCCGATTCGATCACGCCATCCGGCACCTTGCGGTCCACGTTGGGCACATCCTTGAGCGCCTTGGACATGTAGCTGATCCACACCGGCAGGGCCAGGCCACCACCGGTTTCGCGGTCGCCCAGGCTCTTGGGCTGGTCGTAGCCGATCCAGGCAATCGCGGTCAGGCCCGGTTGATAGCCGGCGAACCAGGCATCCATGGAATCGTTGGTGGTACCAGTCTTGCCGGCCAGGTCGGTGCGCTTGAGCGACAAGGCCTTGACGGCGGTGCCATGGCGCACCACGTCGCGCAGCATGCTGTCCATGATGAAGGCATTGCGTGCATCGATGACGCGATTGGATTCATCCTCGGCGGTAGCCGGCTTGGCCTGCGAGAGGACTTCGCCGTTGCTGTCGGTGACCTTGGTGATCAGGTAGGGATTGATCTTGTAGCCGCCGTTGGCGAACACCGAATACGCGCCCACCATCTGCAGCGGCGTGACGTTGCCCGCGCCCAGCGCCAGGGTCAGGTAGGGCGGGTTCTTGTCGGCATCGAAACCGAAGCGGGTGATGTATTCCTGCGCATACTTCACGCCGACGCGCTCCAGGATGCGGATGGAGACCAGGTTGATTGACTTCTGCAAGGCGCGGCGCATCGAGATCGGGCCTTCGAACTTGCCGCCGTAGTTCTTCGGCTGCCACACCTGGCCACCGGTCTGGGTGAAGGTCAGCGGCGCATCATTGATGATGGTGGCCGGCGACAGGCCCTTTTCCAGCGAAGACGAATAGATGAAGGGCTTGAACGACGAACCCGGCTGGCGCCAAGCCTGCGTGACGTGGTTGAACTTGTTGCGGTTGAAGTCGAAGCCGCCGACCAGCGAGCGGATCGCGCCATCGCGCGAGTTCACCGAGACGAAGGCCGATTCCACTTCCGGCATCTGGGTGATGATCCAGCTGTTGCCATCCTGGAACACGCGGATGATGGCGCCACGGCGGATCTTCTTCTGCGGCGGTGCCTTGTCCGACAGCAGGTTGGCACCGAAGCCCAGGCCGGCACCGGAAATGCTGATCTCTTCGCCGGTCGAGAGCATGGCGGTGATTTCCTTGGGCTTGGCCTCCAGCACCACGGCGGCGACCATGTCGTCGGAGTCGGGATGGTCGGCCAGTTCCACTTCGACCGCATCTTCCACCACTTCCTTGGTGGCCTTCTCCGGCAGCTCCATGTAGCCTTCCGGACCGCGATAGCCGTGGCGGCGCTCATAGTCGATGATGCCGCGGCGCAGGGCGATGTAGGCGGCGTCCTGGTCGGCCTTGGTGATGGTGGTGAAGACGTTCAGGCCGCGCGTGTAGGTCTCGTCCTTGTATTGCGCATAGACCAGCTGGCGCGCCATTTCAGCCACGTATTCGGCGTGCATGCCGAAGGCCGAGCTGTCGCCCTTGACGCGCAGTTCCTCATCCTTGGCTTCCTGATACTGGGCCTCGGTGATGTAGCCCAGCTGGCGCATGCGCAGCAGGATGTACTGCTGGCGGGCGTGCGCGCGCTTGGGATTGACCACCGGGTTGTAGGCCGAGGGGGCCTTGGGCAGCCCGGCCAGCATGGCCGCTTCGGCGATGGTGAGGTCCTTCAGTTGCTTGCCGAAATAGATCTGGGCGGCCGAGGCGAAGCCATAGGCGCGCTGGCCCAGATAGATCTGGTTCATGTAGACCTCAAGGATCTGGTCCTTGGTGAGGTTGTTCTCGATTTTCCAGGCCAGCGGAATCTCATAGAAAAACTTTCGCGTGGCCTTCTGCAGGAAGGTCGGCTCGTTGCTGGTCAGGAAGAAGTTGCGCGCCACCTGCTGCGTGATGGTGGAAGCACCGCCGCCGCCGCCGGACAGGTTGGAGAAGGTAGCGCGGGCGATACCCTGGTAGTCGACACCGCCGTGTTCGTAGAAACGGTCATCCTCGATGGCCAGCACGGCCTTCTTCATGATGTCCGGGATGTCCTTGAAGTGCACCAGGTTGCGGCGCTCCTCGCCGAATTCGCCGATCAGCACGCCATCGGCGGAGAAGATGCGCAGCGGGATCTTGGGGCGATAGTCGGTCAGCGTATCGAGGTCGGGCAGCTTGGGATAGGTCAGGGCGACGATGAAGGTCACGCCCAGCAGCACCATCACCACCAGGCCCAGCACCGTACCGAACAAACCCAGGAGGATGCGCAGCGACCAGTGCATGCGCTTGCGGGGCGCTTTTTCTGCGGGGGCATCCGCCGATGCCGGTTTGGGTTGATCGCCGCCGTTGGAAGATGAAGACATTCGAATTAAGCGTTAAAGCAGGCCGAAGCTGCAGGCCAGAGCCGGAGTGGAAGAAACAAGCCCGCATTATAGCGGCTCGCCCTGAGCCGCCGCGCGGCCGGGTGTTGCAAATAGACCAAAGGGCAGGAGGCCGGTTCCGGAGTGAGAGCGGGGAAGTGCGGCATTGGGCGCAAATTGCTGCAAATTGACGGGCATTCCTCAAGTTTCAGCGATTCCCGCCTGGCCGCGCAGACCGGAGAATCCGGGGTTTCCCTCCGCATGAGAACGGCATATGACAGGCTTACCTCTCTTTTTCGGCCTCGGCACCCCGCGCCTGTGCGCAGGCCTCGACATCGCGACCGACCGTGTGCGGCTGGCGCTGCTGCGCCGTAGCGGTCGCCGCGCGCAGTTATTGAAGCTGACGCAGCGGCTCACCGGCGGAGTGATCTGCCGGGACGGACAGATCACCGACTTCGAGGCCTTGACCCTGATCTGCCGCTCCCTGCTGGATGAGGCCGGCTGCCAGGGTGCCGCCTTGGCGCTGGCGGTCCCGGTGCAAGGCCTCACCGGACGCCGACTCGTACTGCCGGCTGACAGCCACCCGGTACAACGCTGGCGGCAAGTGCAATCCGAACTCGCGGCCCACGGCATCGCGGCTGACGATCACGCCATGGACTACCGTGAACTGGGTCCGCCGCCGGGCTCGCCCTCGGACCAGCAGGTACTGGCGGTGGCCGCCTCCCGGCTCATCATCGAAGACCGCCTGTCGCTGGCTGCAGCGGTGGGCCGGCCGCTGGTCACCCTGGCACCGGAAGACCTGTGCCTGGCCGCCTGGCTGCGCGACGACCGGCTTCCCGGCGAGACCGCCGTGCTGCGCCTGGATCGCAGCGCCCGCTGGCTGCTGCACGGCGAGGGCCCCAGCCACGCCTTGCCCGAGGTCAGCGCCCGCGGCGGGCACCTGGCCCTGCTGGCGCACGCCGCGCCCTTGCTGAAACCCCTGCCGCGTCGCCTGCTCCTGAGTGGCGACCATCCGGCCCTCGGCACGATTGCCCGCGCCTTCATCAAGTACGGGGGGCTGGAGGCCCGGGTGGCCGCGCCTCCCTCCTCGCTGGTGCTGACGCCGCAGATCGCGGCGCTGATGCCATCGGACTACCAGCTGGCACTGGCCCTGGCCTGGGAGGGACTGGCATGAGATGCGACATGGATTTCTCTCAGTCACCGGCACAGCGGCGGCGCACGCGGGAACGGAATTTCTATCGGGTGCTGGTCTTCTTCCTGCTGCTGGGCATCGCGCTGGCGGCCTTCCCCGGCTGGCGCGTTTCCCTGCACACGGCCTCACTGGAAAAAGCCAATGTGCTGTTGACCGGCGAGTTGCACACCCTGGCCCCCCAGGCCAGGCAAACCGCCGAGTTGCGCAGCCAGATCGCCGCGCTGGAAAAGCAGATCACGGCACACCAGCAGCTCGGCAAACGCCGCCAGCAGTCGGCACAATTGCTGCGCGCTGCCGCCCAAGCGGCGCAGGCAAGCGCGGGCAAGATCCGCCTGCACCGCCTGCTGCTGCAAGGCGATCGCGGCGAATTGCGCGGCCAGGCGGCCAGCGCCCAGGAAGTCCGCGACTTCACCGCCGCGCTGGGTGCGGCCGGCCTGGAGGGGGCCACCCTGCATGACCTGCACGTCGAAGACGGTGCCTATGCCTTCATCCTGGCCATCCCCCTGCCCGCCTTGCAGACGGGCACGTCCACCGCGCCCGCCCCCGCAACCGCAGCCAAGGTGGCCGCACCGTGAGCCAGTCGCGCTGGCAGACCCATCCCGCGCACTGGCCGTTGCTGCCCCGGCTGGCCTTGTGTTTGCTGGCACTGCTGGCGTGTGCCGGCAGTGGCCTGCTGCTGGCCGTGAGCGAACTGGATGAGGCACGGCGGTCCGCGCGCCAGCGGCAGCAGGATCTGCGCGTGCAATACCAGGCGGCATTGACGCAGCAGGCGCAACTGCCTGCCCTGCAATCACGCGAACGGGCGCTGGCGGTACAACTGGCCGCACAGCAGAGCCAGTTGTGGCCGACCGAGCAGCTGCAGCCGGAGCTGCTGCAAGCCAAGCTGGCCCGCCGCGCCAGTGAATGCGGGCTGACGCTGTCCTCCTTCAAGCCATTGAGCGGCAAGCTGGCCGCGGCCATCGTGCTGCGCGGCACTCATGCCGGCCTGCTGCGCTTTGTGGAACTGGTCAGCAGCCTGCCCTTGCCGGTGATCGTCGAGCGGCTCGATGTCAATGTCGTCGAAAAGGACGGGCAGAGCGAGCTGCAGATCAATGCCTCTGTGAGCGCGCCGGTGACGGCGAGCCTGTCCGGCATCGAGACGAAGGAGAGCGTGCCATGAGCCCGCTCTGGCTGGCAGCGCTGCCGGTCTTGCTGGCAGGCCTGGTGATGAGCGCAACGATGGCGCTCGACCATCCCGATGAAGTACAGGCCACGCGGATGTGGATCACGCAAGTCCGGTCCTCTTCCACCCTGCCCCTTCCTGCTGCCGCCCTCTCCGACGCGACTACGGAAGACAGCCTCCCCGGCGAGGACAGCGAGTTGCCCGATCCCTTCCAGCTCGGCGCGCTTGCGCCCGCCAGTCCGACGCGACCGGCCGCCTCACGGGTTCGCGCGCAAGATGAGGAGGATGAAGAAAACAGTCCGGTCCCGGCCGCCGCCCCGATTGCCCCGCTCCCGACGCCCCTCCTGCGCCTGCTGGGTACGCTGCGCCGTGACCAGGAGTGGATCGCCATCGCTGAACTGGAGGGCAGCACCAGGCAGTTGCAAACCGGGGATACGCTGCCTGGCGGCCTCGGACGTGTCCTGGCGGTACGCGAAGACGCCCTCGACATCGGCCAGGACGACGCCGCTCGACAGACCATTGCCATGGCCACCCTCCCCGCTGCCAGCCCGATGGCCATCGCTCCTGCGCGCAAGGTCCCGGCGCGAACTTCCCAGCGCAACACACGTCGCCGCCTGATCCGTCCCGGAATGTCGCCATGAAAATGATCCTGTTCCTGCTGGCCCTGCTGGCGAGCCACGCTGCCTTGGCGGAAAACCGCCTGTTGGCCATCCATCTCCATCCCCGTGCAGACGGTACGACCCTGGAACTGCAGTTGCAGGCACCGGTGGACCCAGCACTGGTCCAGAACTTCCTGTTGATCGAGCCGCCGCAGTTGGTCCTCGACCTGCCCCGGAGCACGGCTGCGGCAACACTTGCGCGGTCCCTGAGCGGCAGCGGGCTGGTCAAGCGCATCCAGCTCGCCGAAGATGATGACCGCCTGCGCCTGCAGGTGCTGCTCAAGCATGCCGCCATCTACCAACTGCGCGCCGAAGAAGATCGCCTGCTGGTGGACCTGACGCTGCAGCCGCCCTCCGATCCCGTTGCGCTGCAAGCGATCGACTTGCGCCGCGGCCCACAGGGCGAGGCGCACCTGGCAGTGGACATGGGTAGCCACGCACATACCGTGCAGGTACGCCAGCTGGGCGGACGCCTGGTCGTCGACATCGCCGGTGCGACCGTCCCGCTGGCCCTGCGGCGGCTGGTCGAGACCGGACAGATGGGCACGCCGGTCCTGCAATACCGTGCTTACGGCCATCAGGACGGCGCGCGCCTGGTCCTGGAGATGCAGGGCCAGTGGCGCTACCAGGCCTATCAGAGCAAACGCCGGCTGATGATCGATGTCGTGCCGGTCAAATCGGCTCTGACCGGGATTGCGGCGGCCGGCTTGCAGGAAGGCAAGACCTACGGCGGCCCCCGGCTGTCGCTGAACTTCCAGAACATCGAGGTGCGTACCGCCCTGCAAGTGCTGGCCGAGCACAGCGGCGTCAACATCGTGGCCAGCGATACGGTCACGGGCCAGCTGAGCCTGCGCCTGAAGGACCTGCCCTGGGAACAGGTGCTGGACCTGATCCTGCAGGCCAGGGGGCTGGAAATGCGCCGCCATGGCGAAGTGCTGTGGATCGCGCCGCGCGACGAGATGCTGGCGCGCGAGCGTCTGGAGCTGGAGCAGAAGGCCATGATCGCCGACCTCGAACCCTTGCACGCAGAAAGCTTCCAGCTCAATTACCAGCGCGCCGACACCCTGCGCAAGGCGCTGGGCATCGGCGAAGACGGCAGCACCCAGGCCAATCGCCGCAATGCCCTGCTGTCGCGCCGGGGCAGCGCCATGATCGACAGCCACACCAACCAGTTGCTGGTCACCGACACGCTGGCCGTGCTGGCCAATGTACGCAAGCTGATCGAGCGCATCGATGTGGCCTCGCGCCAGGTGCTCATCGAAGCCCGCATCGTCGAGGCCGATGACAGCTTTTCGCGCAATCTCGGCATCAAGCTGGGACTGGCCGCCACCACACGCGGTGCCGCCGTCGGCAACGGCTATGCGGCCATCGTTGAGCAGAGTGGCCAGACGCCGGCCACGCCCGATCTCACCCTGCGCGAACCGGCCCTGAACCTGCGCGCCGACGGCCTCAGCGGCGCGGCCCCGGGCAGCTTCGCCTTCACCCTCTTCAATGCCGCTGCCCGGCGCTTCCTCAACGTCGAACTCTCGGCACTGGAAGCCGACGGGCGCGGCAAGATCGTCTCCAGCCCGCGCCTGATCACGGCCGACCAGCAGGCTGCGCTGATCGAGCAGGGCGAAGAAATTCCCTACCAGCAATCTGCCGGCAATGGCAGCACCGCCACCGCCTTCAAGAAGGCCAACCTCAAGCTGGAGGTCACGCCCCAGATCACCCCGGACGGCAACGTGATCCTCGACGTGGACGTCAACAAGGACAGCCGGGGCAGCGTCACGCCGGGCGGGCTGGCCATCAACACCAAGCACATCAAGACCAAGGTCCAAGTCGAAGATGGCGGCACGGTGGTCATCGGCGGCATCTACACCCAGACCGACAACGACCACGAAACGCGGGTACCGCTGCTGGGCGACCTCCCGGTGCTGGGGGCGCTGTTCCGCAGCCAGAGCAAGGTGCGGGACAAGACCGAGCTGCTGATCTTCCTGACCCCGCGCATCGTCGCCGGGCCGCGCCCGTATTGAGCCGGAAGGCCCCGGCCACGGGATTTTTCCCCGGTGGCGGGCCAAAGAACGGTAAAATCGCTGTTCCAGGCCCGCTGCGCCGGGCGCAAGCCCGCCAGCGGCGGGCAACACAGCCGTCCACAGGGCGGCAGGCGACCGTGCCGGCAGACGTGCGGCGCCCTGACATTGGCCAGTAGCGCAAAGCGCAGAATTCTTAGATATGACGGGAAGCATTTTCCTTGTCGGCCTGATGGGAGCCGGCAAGACCACCATAGGCCGGGCCCTGGCCAAAAAGCTGAACAAGCGCTTCGTCGATTCGGACCACGAGATCGAAGCGCGGACCGGTGCCACCATCCCGGTGATCTTCGAGATTGAGGGCGAGGAGAACTTCCGTCGCCGCGAAGCCGAGATCATCCGCGAGCTCGCGGCCCAGCCCGACATCGTGCTGGCCACCGGCGGCGGTGCCGTCCTGCGTGCCGAGAATCGCGAGAACCTCAAAAAGGGTGGCACCGTCGTCTACCTGCGCGCCAGCATCAACCAGATCCTGCAACGTACCGGCCGCGACAAGAACCGCCCGCTACTGCAGACCGCCGATCCGCGCCGCAAGCTCGAAGAGCTGTCGCGCCAGCGCGATCCGCTGTATCGCGAAGTGGCCGATTTCGTGGTCGAGACCAACCGGCCCAATGTGCAATTCCTGGTGCAGACCATCATCAGCCATCTGGAACTCTCGCCCAAGGACGGTTCCTGGCTGGCCGAACCGGAACCTGACGAAACCGTCGTATTCGAGAGTCACAGCGCGGTCCTGACGCAAGGCGCGGACGGCAGCACCACGCTGTCCCGCAGTCATTCCACCCAGATCTTCCATGGTGCCGCCAGCACCGAACCGAATCTTCGCAGCATGAACCAGAACATCGCTCCCGCCGCTACCACGATTGCCTCGCTGACCCTCAACGTCGACCTGGGCGAACGCAGCTATCCCATCCACATCGGCCGCGGCCTGCTGGATGACGCCACGCTTTTGCCGCAATACGTCAAGGGCAAGCGCGTGGCCATCGTCACCAATGACAAGGTCGGCCCGCTCTACCTCGACAAGGTGGCGCAAGCGCTGCGCGCGGCCGGCAAGCAGGTCACCGAGATCGTGCTGCCCGATGGCGAGGAAGAGAAGAACTGGGCCAGCCTGATGAAGATCTTCGATCGTCTGCTGGCCGACAAGTGCGACCGCAAGACCACCCTCATCGCCCTGGGCGGCGGCGTGATCGGCGACCTGACCGGCTTTGCGGCGGCCTCCTACATGCGCGGCGTGCCCTTCGTGCAAGTGCCCACGACCTTGCTGTCGCAGGTGGATTCCTCGGTGGGCGGCAAGACCGGCATCAACCATCCGCTGGGCAAGAACATGATCGGCGCCTTCTACCAGCCGCAGGCCGTGATCGCCGATACCGCCACCCTGCACACCCTGCCCCCGCGCGAACTGGCGGCCGGCATTGCCGAAGTCATCAAGCACGGTGCCATCATTGATGCACCCTTCTTCGACTGGATCGAAACCAATATGGCGCGCCTGGTCTCCAAGGATGACGCCGCCCTGGCCTATGCCATCCAGCGCTCCTGCGAGATCAAGGCCGAGGTGGTGCGCCAGGACGAACGCGAAGGCGGCCTGCGCGCCATCCTCAACTTCGGCCACACCTTCGGCCACGCCATCGAGAATGGCCTGGGCTACGGCCAGTGGTTGCATGGCGAGGCGGTCGGTTGCGGCATGGTGATGGCGGCCGATCTGTCGCAGCGCCTGGGCTACATCGATGCCGCCACGCGCGAGCGCATCCGCGCCGTGACCGCCGCTGCCGGCCTGCCGACGGTGGCCCCGAACCTGGGCACCGACCGCTGGCTGGACCTGATGGAAGTGGACAAGAAGAACGAAGGCGGCGCGATCAAGTTCATCCTGATCAAGCCGCTGGGCAGTCCCCTGATTACCAACGCGCCGCAGGAACTGCTCTTGCAAACCCTGGCGGCCTGCACCGGAGAATGACATGCACACTGAAGCGCCCGACCATCTCGCCCCCTATGCCGCCCACTCGGCAAGCTCGCGAGGCCGGCGCTTCAGTGAAACGCCACCGGGTTCGCGCAGCGAATTCCAGCGCGACCGTGACCGCATCGTCCACTCCACCGCCTTCCGCCGTCTCGAATACAAGACGCAGGTCTTCGTCAATCATGAAGGCGACCTGTTCCGCACCCGCCTGACCCACAGCATCGAAGTCGCCCAGATCGCCCGCTCCTGCGCGCGCAACCTGCAACTGAACGAAGACCTGGTGGAAGCCATCTCGCTGGCCCACGACCTCGGCCACACGCCCTTCGGCCATGCCGGTCAGGACGAGCTCAACCACTGCATGAAGCATCACGGCGGCTTCGAACACAACCTGCAGAGCCTGCGTGTGGTCGATGAGCTGGAGCAGCACTACGCTGCCTTCGATGGCCTCAATCTCACCTTCGAGACGCGCGAAGGCATCCTCAAGCACTGCTCCCTGCACAATGCCCGCCAGCTGGGCGAGATCGGCGTGCGCTTCCTGGAAAAGAAGCAGCCCTCGCTGGAAGCACAGCTGGCCAACCTGGCCGATGAGATCGCCTACAACAATCACGACATCGACGATGGCCTGCGCTCCGGACTGTTGACCATGGAGCTGATGAGCGAAGTCGATTTCTTCGCACGCCATCTGCGCGAAGTCGAACAGACCTATCCCGGCATCACCGGACGCCGCGTCATCCATGAGACGGTGCGCCGCATGATCAAAGCACTCATCGTCGACCTGAACCGGACCTCGCGCAGCCGCATCGCCGAGATCGCCCCGCGCGACATCGAGGATGTGCGCAATGCGCCGCAGCTCATCGCCTTCTCCGATGCGATGGCAGCCGAAGCCGCGATACTGAAAAAATTCCTGCGCGAGAAGCTCTACCGCCACTATCAGGTCAACCGCATGACGGCCAAGGCACGCCGCATCATCGCCGAGATGTTCGAGGCCTTCACCTCTCAACCCAGCCTGCTGCCGCCGGACTATCAGGTCAAGGGCATCACGGATGAAACCCAGCGTCTCGACAAGCAGGCGCGCAAAGTCGCCGACTACATCGCCGGCATGACCGATCGCTATGCCATTCGCGAGCATCGGCGCTTGTTCGTGATGGAGTGAGGATTAATAGAGCGGGTGCGACGCCCGCGTTGAACGCAGCGTGTCGATACGCTGCGTTTTCATTCAGCGCATCCGTGCGCCCTCATTGTCGTGCTGCCAGCGCGATTTCATTACCTCAATGCAATTGAAATCTCGCTGCCAGCATCTCGCGCACATTTCGTTACATTTTTTCTTGATCGCCTGCGTCCCTTGCGGTCAGCCCGACGGCACGCACGGTATCGCCGCAAACCCGCTTCCAGCAAGGCTTTCCAAAAGATTGCGCGGGTGCAATGCAGGCTTGTCAACGAAGTCCCCCAGAAACTGACAGGTGTAAATTTCTGTCAATATCAAGTCCGCTTTGAACAGGCCGTTATGCAGGAATGGAGTGGATGCGCATGGTGCGCAGTTTCGCTTCCGTGGATCCGTCTCCCCCTCTGATGCCCGGATCCCCTTTCATTTTCAGGAGACCGTCATGGCTATCGGCAACACCAGCGGCGTGGACAACAAGTCCCTGCTGCCCGTCACCCCTTCTTCCACTTCGTCGACCTCTGCCGCAGCGTCAGACAACGACAAGCTGCCCGCCACCGCCGGCGACAGCAGCAGCGGCGACAAGATCGCCCAGGCCAAGCAAGCCAACCTGCTCACCGTGAGCGGCGCCAAGGCCCAGTTCAATCTCTCCATCGTGCAATCCTCGCTGGAAGTATCGCTGCAGACGCAGAACGATCCGCTGTCGCTGGTCTACAAGACCGCCATCGAGAACATCAACGACATCCTGCGTCCGCAGCTGGGCGACAACGCCATCCAGACCGCATCGACCCAGGACAATTCGCCGGAAGCAACGGCGGGACGCATCGTCTCCTTCATCACCAACATGTTCGAGCTCTACAAGAAGAACAATCCGGACAAGGAAGATGCCAGCAACATCGACGACTACATGAACCTGATCTTCAAGGGTGTGGACCAGGGCTTCAAGGAAGCCCGTGGCATCCTGGAGAGCCTGAACGTGCTGCAAGGCGATATCGCCAGCAACATCGACAAGACCTATGACCTGGTGCAGAAGGCGCTGGGCGACTTCATCAACAAGGTCAAGGGCGGCAAGCAGGAGGGTGAGGACGGATCGGGCAGCGAAGGCAATGCGGATGGCCAGGGCGGTACGCTGGTGGCCAGCGAGACGACTGTCAGTATTTCAGTGTCGGTGAGCCAGACGCGGATCAGCACCAGCGCTTGATACGATGAGCGCCAGCGTAGCGCTGGTCATCAATGCCACCAACGGCCGCCCACGGGCGGCCGCTTTTCATTTGTTCTTGGCGATGCCGTCGAGCCATCCGACGGTCTCGCGGAAACCGCTCTCCTCCATATGGACATTGGACGCCCTGAACATCAGAGCGTGAATGACAAGAGAGAGAATCTCGGCACCGAAGAACAACAGCCATGTTCCCGGTCCACTGGAAAATTGAAATTCCGGCTCGAAGACAAGAAAGAGCTGGACCGCACTGACAACGCCCTGGACCAGGCTGAGCAGCTTCATCACCTTGGCCCCGATACCGCTGGGATGGAGATAGTGAATCCACGGTATGAGGGCAGTCACGACGAGCACCAGAAGTTCGAGACCTATCGAAGCACCATACGAACTGGCAATCAGGCGCACCATGGAATTGAAAGTGCCGAAGGTGATGAGAACAAGAAGGGCCTTCAGCAGGCGGGGATGAGTGAGTTGATACGCCGGTTTTGATTCCAAATCATGCT
>NZ_DBIC01000387.1:0-3541 GCF_002296545.1 Herbaspirillum sp. UBA812
GGCAGCGAGAACAGCAGGGTCAGGTTGCAGCGGATGCCATCCTTTTCCAGGATCTCGGCGGCACGGATGCCTTCCCAGGTGGAGGCGATCTTGATGAGCACGCGCTCGCGGGCAATGCCGGCTTCTTCGTACAGGCGGATCAGTTCGCGGCCCTTGGCCACTGTGCCCTCGGTGTCGAAGGACAGGCGTGCATCGGTCTCGGTGGAGACGCGGCCGGGGATCAGCTTCAGGATTTCCAGGCCGAAGGCGATCAGCAGGCGGTCGATGATCTCATCGGTGCTCTTGCCGGCGTGGGCCTTCACGACCGATTCCAGCAGCGGCTTGTACTCGGCCTTCTGCACCGCCTTGAGGATCAGCGAGGGATTGGTGGTGGCGTCCTGCGGGGCGAAGGCCTTCATCGCCTGGAAGTCGCCGGTATCGGCCACGATGGTGGTGTACTGCTTCAACTGGTCAAGCTGGCTCATGGAAAGTCCTGTTGCTAAAGAGAATGAAGGGGACAACGGCATTGTACGCATTGGCGCTGCGCTGTCTGTCGGTCAATGACTGATCCTTGATCCGTCGCAGTCCTCTCAACGGAAGAAGGAATCGAATTGCATGTCGAATTTCTGCAGCGATTTCTGGGCGTTCTGCATCTTCTTGCGGAATTCCGGTCCGCGTCGCAGGGCCAGGCCCACGGCGAGGATGTCGATCACCACCAGGTGCGCCAGGCGCGCCGAGATGGGTGTATAGGGATCGATGTTGAAAGACAGGTCGATGGGCACCAGCACCGTCGCCAGTTCGGCCAGCGGGGTACCGGACGGGCCCAGCACGATGATGTCGGCACCGCCCTTGCGGGCCAGCTGGATCGAGCGCAGCAGGGCGGCATTGCCGCCACGCTGCGAGATCGCCACCACGCAGTCGCCGGCCTTGAGCAGCGAGGCTGCAATGCTGTGGATGTGCGGGTCGGAGTAGGCCACCGTGGGTACGCCCGAGCGGAAGAACTTGTGCTGGGCGTCGTTGGCCACGATGCCGGAGGTCCCCTGGCCGTAGAACTCGATCTTGTTGGCGCGTGCCAGCACGTCCAGCGCCAGCTGGATCGCATCCGGGTTCAGGTGATTGCGCAGATCCAGCAGCGTGTTGATGGAGCGGCTGCAGATCTTGTTGACCAGGTCAGCGGCGAGGTCATCCTGCGCCAGCGTTTCATCCGCACCGGGCAGGGCCAGTGCCAGGCTCTGCGCGAGCTTCAGCTTGAAGTCGTGCCAGCCCTCGTAACCGATGGCGCGGCAGAAGCGGATCACGGTCGGTTCCGAGACTTCCGCATTCTTGGCCAGCGCCGTCAGGTTCTCCGCCAGGGCCAGCTGCGGATTGGCGAGGATGGTCGCCGCCACTTTCTTCTCCGACTTGGAGAGGGAGTTGATGTGGGTGCGGATGGAATCAAGCAGCATGGACATGGCAGTGGCCTGGTGACGCTAAGCGTGTGGCTTCAGACCTCGGGCAGCGCTTCTTCGCGCCACTGCAGGCCATCGCGGCCGATCAGTGCGCTCGCGGCAGCCGGGCCCCAGGTGCCGGCGTTGTAGGGCACGGGGTCGGCTTCCTGCTGGTCCCAGTAGGTGAGGATGGGTTCGACCCATTCCCAGGCGGCTTCCAGTTCGTCGCTGCGCATGAAGAGCGTGAGGTGACCGCGCAGTACGTCCAGCAGCAGGCGCTCGTAGGCGTCCATGCGCGGGGTCTTGAACTTCTCGCGGAAGTCCAGTTCCAGTTCCACCGGGCGCAGGCGCATGCCGTCGCCGGGCTGCTTGGCCATCAGGTTCATGTGCAGACCTTCGTCCGGCTGCAGGCGGATCACCAGGCAATTGGGAGTGTCGTTCTGATGCGCGAAGATGGCGTGCGGCACGCTCTTGAAGCGCACCACGATCTCGGCCAGCGAATCGGCCATGCGCTTGCCGGTGCGCAGGTAGAAGGGCACGCCGGCCCAGCGCCAGGTATCGATCTCGGCCTTCACGGCGACATAGGTCTCGGTGCGCGAATCGGGATTGGCGTCGGCTTCCTTGCGGTAGCCGGGCACGGCCACGCCATCGACGTGACCGGCGCGGTATTGGCCGCGCACCACGTTCATGGCCAGCGTGGTCGGGGTGAAACGCTTGAGCGAGCGCAGCACCTTCAGTTTTTCATCGCGCACGGCATCGGCCGAGTTCGACACCGGTGGCTCCATGGCCACGATACAGAGCAATTGCAGCAGGTGGTTCTGCAGCATGTCGCGCAGGGCACCCGAGGTGTCGTAGTAATCGAAGCGGCCACCGACGCCGAGCTCTTCGGCGATGGTGATCTGCACGTCGGAAATCCATTCACGACGCCACAGCGGTTCGAACAGCACATTGCCGAAGCGCAGCGCCAGCAGGTTCTGCACCGCCTCTTTACCGAGGTAGTGGTCGATACGGAAAATCTGCGATTCCTGGAAGTAGCGGCCCACTTGCGCGTTGATGTTGCGCGCGCTTTCGAGGTCACGGCCCAGCGGCTTTTCCAGCACCACGCGCGAGGTTGGCGTGACCAGGCCGGCCTTGGACAGGTTCTCGCAGATCGAAGCGAACAGGCTGGGCGGCGTGGCCAGGTAGAACACGCGCGCCAGGCCGTCGACTTCGCGCAGGGCTTCCTTCAGGTGGCTGAAGCTGTCGGCTTCCTTGGCATTGACCGAGGCGTATTGCAGGCGGTTGGTGAAGCGGTCCCAGACGCTGGCGTCCAGGTTGGCAGCGGGCACGTGGGGTTTGGAATCCTTTTCCACCAGCTTGAGGAAATCCTCGCGCGATTTTTCATCGCGGCCCAGGCAGATGATGCGGGCATCGGCCGGCAGGTCGCGCGCGCGCTCGCGGGCGTACAGCGCCGGCAGCAGCTTGCGCATCGAGAGGTCGCCGGTGCCGCCGAATAAAACCAGATCGAAATCAGAAGTAGCCATGGTGTGTGTTGTCTCTTGTGCGTGAAGTAGCGGGTTGGCGCTACGTGGTTGCTAGCCTTGCTGCCCGGTGCGGGCTGCCTCGCGCGCCAGTGCGATCAGAGCGCTGGTGGAGGCATCGTGCCGCGCGGCATCGGGTGCGGTGTCGGATTTCAGTTCGGCCAGGATGGTTTTGGCCAGCACCTTGCCCAGTTCCACGCCCCATTGGTCGAAGCTGTTGATGCCCCAGATCGCGCCCTGCACGAAAGTCTTGTGCTCATAAAGTGCAATCATCGCGCCCAGTGCATGCGGGCTCAGTTCGGGCAGCAGCAGGGTATTGCTGGGACGGTTGCCGTCAAAGGTTTTGTGCGGGATCAGGGCCGCGAGTTCCGCCTCCGGCACACCCTGTGCCTGCAGGTCGGCGCGCACTTCGTCGGCGTCCTTGCCGCGCATGAAAGCTTCCGACTGCGCGAAGCAGTTGGCCAGCAGCGCTTCCTGATGCTCGGCAATGGTGTGCGAAGGCTTGAGTACGGCGATGAAATCGATGGGCGTGATGTCCGTGCCCTGGTGCAGCAGCTGGAAATAGGCGTGCTGGCCATTGGTACCGACGTCGCCCCAGATGGCCGGGCAGGTCTG
>NZ_DBIC01000236.1:0-896 GCF_002296545.1 Herbaspirillum sp. UBA812
AACTGCCGGTGGAGGCGGGTGCCCAGACGGTCCCGCTGATCGAACTGATGAAGCGTGCCGGTTTCACCGAACAGGAGTTGGCCAAGATGCAGGAAGCCCTGAAGCTGGGCGACCAGCTATCTCGCATCGAGATCACCGCTTTCCATGCGGTCAAGGGCGAGTTCGATGATGGCGAGGGCAAGTTCACCGTGGTCGGTGCGCCCAACCAGGCCATGGCGCAGGAGCTGGTCTTCGACCAGACCTATCGTGCGCTGTTCGGCCGCGTGATGGCCCCGATCAATGACTTCCTGCGCCAGGTTGACGAACGCACGCAGGCCCGTGTGCTCAGGGCCGGCCGCGAGTATGCCGAACTGGAACAGAAGATCTTCTGGCTGCTGACCGCCTCGGTGGTGGTGCTGTTCGCCTGCCTCGGGTTTGCCTATCGCACCATCCGCTCGCAGATCGGCGGCGAGCCGCGCGATGCCATGAGCGTCCTGCGCCGCGTGGCCGAAGGCGATCTGACGGTCATCGTGCCGCTGCGCAAGAACGACAAGGTCAGCGTGCTTTACAGCACCCAGCAGATGGTCAACAAGTGGACCGACGTCATCGGCGATGTCAGCGGCACCGCCAGTGCGCTGGCCTCGGCCTCCGAAGAGATTTCCTCGTCCTCGCAGGCGCTCTCGCACAATGCCTCGCAACAGGCCGCCAATGTCGAGGAGACCAGTGCCTCGGTGGAAGAGATTACCGCCACCATCGCCCAGAACGCCGATAACGCCCGCACCACCGATGGCATCGCCAGCCTCTCGGCGAGTGCGGCCACCGAAGGCGGCGAAGCCGTGCGCGAGACCGTGGCCGCGATGAAGCAGATCGCCAGCAAGATCGGCATCATCGATGACATCGCCTACCAGACCAATCTG
>NZ_DBIC01000236.1:1176-4000 GCF_002296545.1 Herbaspirillum sp. UBA812
GACATCGCCTACCAGACCAATCTGCTGGCGCTCAACGCTGCCATTGAAGCGGCCCGCGCCGGCGAGCACGGCAAGGGCTTTGCGGTGGTCGCGGCCGAAGTGCGCAAGCTGGCCGAACGCTCGCAGACCGCCGCCCAAGAAATCATCGCGGTGGCCGAGAACAGTGTCGGTCTGGCCGAAAAGGCCGGCGGCCTGCTCAACCAGATGGTGCCCTCGATCCGCAAGACCGCCGACCTGGTGCAGGAAATCGCCGCCGCCTCGGCGGAACAGTCGACCGGTCTGGAACAGATCAACAATGCCGTGCACCAGATGGCGCAGACCACGCAGATGACGGCCTCGGCTTCCGAAGAATTGTCGGCGACCTCGGAAGAGATGAGCGCACAGGCCATCCATCTGCAGGACCTGATGCGCTTCTTCCGCGTGGATGAATTGCAGAAGCCTGGCGTGCGCGGTGCGGCCGGTGGCGTACCGGAATCCGGCGAGCGGCGCGGCAGACGCGCTCAGTCCGCTGCGCAGGGCGGGCGCGAGAGCACGCGCCGCCTGTCGATGCTGGATGTGGATGAGGATGCGCCGGGCGTGGATGAATCCTCGTTCAAGCGTTTCTGAGGAGCGTGCCATGGCGTTGAACTTGTCCCGTATCAATCCGCCGCGCGCACAGCGCGGCAGCAAGGAGAGCAGGCCATGCCCAGCGTATCGTTGAATGGCGAATCCGTCCGCAAGCGGCAGCAGGAAGAGGTCATCGAAAGCCGCCAGTTCCTGACCTTCCTGGTCGGAACGGAAAGCTTCGCCATGCCCATCGCCAGCATTCGCGAGATCATCGAATTCGGCGGCCTGACCGAAGTGCCGCTGATGCCTGATTTCCTGCGCGGCGTGATCAACCTGCGCGGCTCGGTGGTGCCGGTGATCGACCTGTCGGTGCGCTTCGGCCGTGCCCCCACGATGGAGGCCAAACGTACCTGCATCATCATCATGGAACTGGTCCAGGACGAGCAGCTGCTGTTGCTGGGCGTGATGGTCGATGCGGTCAGCGCGGTGCTGAGTATCGGTGTCGATCACATCGAGCCGCGCCCGTCATTCGGTGCCGGCATCCGCGCCGATTTCATCGAGGGCATGATCAACGTCAATGAGCGTTTCATCGTCGTGCTCGATGTGCAGCGCGTCCTGTCGGTGGACGAACTGGCGAGCCTGCTGGGCATGAGTGCCGAGGATGCGCTGGGCGGTGTGCCTGTGCTGTCGGCAGAAACGGAAAGGGAGTAGGCCCATGCTCCAACCCGGCAACCTGGCAGGCAGCAGCGACAGCACGCAAGGCAGCAGTGCCGGTGTGGCCACGGCTGTTGGCAGCGTGCCGGGTCTGCATGCCGGACGTGGGGCTCAGGCGGCGTCTGCGGCCGTCATTCCGGTGACGCCGGTAGTGGCCGCCATCGCACCGGCCAGCGGGTGCGCCGACCCCGAGGTCAGCGATCACGACATGCTGCTGTTCCAGAAACTGTTCAAGCAGGATATCGGGCTGCACCTGCCCCTGTCCAAGAAGGCCCTGCTGCAGAGTCGTCTCAGTCATCGGCTGCATGAGCTCGGCCTGCGCGGGCTGGCGCAGTATCACCGCCTCATCACGAGTGCCGAGGGGGTCGAGGAACGCCAGCGCGCCATCGATCTCATCACCACCAACGAAACCTATTTCTTCCGCGAACAGGGCCATTTCGATTTCCTGACGCAGGATCTCCTGCCACGCTGGCGCGACCGCGAGCATCTGCGCGTCTGGAGCGCGGCCAGCGCCACCGGTCAGGAAGCCTATTCGCTGGCCATGCTGCTGGACCATCACCGGCCCGCCGGCAGCTGGTCGATATTCGGCTCCGACATCAGCACGCGCGTGCTGCGCTTCGCGCGCCGCGCGCTCTATCCGATGGCGCGCGGGCAGAACATTCCGCGCCTGTATCTGCGCCGTTATTGCCTGCTCGGCACCGGCGAATACGAAGGCCATTTCCTGGTACAGGCAGACCTGCGCGCCAAGGTCGAATTCGCCCGGCGCAACCTGACTGCGCTGCACGAACACGACGATGGCCTGTATGACCTGATCTTCCTGCGCAACGTCATCATCTACTTCGATTGCGAGACCAAGCTGCAGGTCTTGCGCGACGTGATCGCGCGCCTGCGGCCGGGCGGCTACCTGGTGGTCGGCCATTCGGAATCGCTGCACGGCATGGAGCTCGATCTGCTGATGCATTCCCCTTCCATCTACCGGAGGCCGCCATGAACGCACCATCAGCCATCCGCGTGATGGTGGTCGATGACTCCTCGGTGGTGCGCCAGCTGGTACAGCAGCTGCTGGCGCAGACTGCCGACATCCGCGTCATCGGGACCGCGCCCGATCCGGTGTTTGCCTTGCGCAAGATGCAGCAGGAGTGGCCGGACGTGATCCTGCTCGACATCGAGATGCCGCGCATGGATGGCATTACCTTCCTGCGCCAGATCATGGCCAGCAGGCCCACGCCGGTCATCATGTGCAGTGCGCGGGTCGGCGGTGCCGGTGATATCACGGCCGAAGCACTGGCCGCCGGTGCGGTGTCGGTGATTGCCCGTCCGCAACTGGGCGTGCGTGATTTCCTGCATGAAGCGGTCACCGAACTGGCCTGCGCCATCCGGGCTGCGGCGCTGGCCGGGGCCGGCGGCAGGGGCGCGGTGGCGGCCGCCGCGGCACGGCCCGTGTCACCCGTGCTCAAGCTGCGCCCGGTCAAAGCAACCGCTCGCGAAATGCTGCATGATGACGGCTGGGCTGCGGTGCTGCAGCGTCATACTGCCGATGCGGTATTGGCAGCGCCGGGGCCGG